>DATMPC010000097.1 GCA_035567895.1 Terriglobales bacterium
CCAATGAGTGGCATATCGCCCTCGCGTCCACTTTCGTATTTATAGTGGCAGCTGCCGAAGCCGATGATGGATGGTCCCCACATTCGCGGCTTTTCTCCAGACGCGCTTTGCATCACCTTGACGAGCGCCTTGGCATCTGTACGCCTCGTGGGGTCCATGATCGCATCGATAAATGCCGCCACACTTAAGCTCGTGGGCTTGGTTTTGTTGTCTGCCATTGCTCCTACCCTTCGCACCCAAAGGCTAAACCAGTCCTCGGTGACGCGCAAACCGGCAGTAACTGTTGTTAACAGGCGTTAACGCTCAAAACCCCTCGATGAGTGATATGGGGATTTATCGACAGTTATGGTTCCGATGCCGTCGAGTGAGAGGGCGAGATTCTCAGTGTCGATCCATGCAGGTGGTTCCAAATGGCCCGGCCTTACTCACGTCTCCTGTCCAACGTTCTACGTTGGCGAGCTTGTCGATTGCAGATTCAAGATCAAACAAGGCTTTAGGGGCGCCTCCGCAACCGTAGTAGTGCTTCACATGATGGCTGGCTTGTCTCACGTTGATTTCCGTCACAGCCGTGGGCATATCTGTGCAATATCGTGTGCAATTTTCCCCAGAGTAGTCCTCAGAGAGTGTGAAGAATTTCGCTGTTGCAAAGTCGTTTAGCAGAGTTTTGATCTGATCGGCCTCTACACGGCCTTCACGAAGCCCCTTTTCCTTCACGTGCGTTTTGCCGTTATACTCCACCCGCCCATCGCCATGAATTGTTACGGTGTATGCGGGACAATCTCCGTAACACGCAGTTCGTTCCAGCTGGACGGTCAGCGTTTTGACATCCGCGTCCGGCAGCGATGTCAGGTTGATACTCGGGTCAGATGGCCGAGCTGATGCTGATGCAATGAAAAGCAATGAACAAAACCCCGTTGCTCTGAAGAATGTCTGAAAGACCATAGTTATCCTTTCGATCCTGGAACGCATGAACCATAGAAACTTGCGTCTGAAGCATAGGACACCTCTGGACAGTGCTATGTTCCCGAGACGGAGCAGATTCAGGAAGCCGGGGTCAATGAGTGTAATCGCGATGTTACGCCAACTATCGGCTAGAATGGCTCGGCGAGAGGGTTTCCTATGGATGCGAAACATCGCTGCATTCAGATATTCGGTTGGCTGTCTGTCATCGCTGGCTATGGCTTTGCGCTCCTGCTCCTTCGAGGAATCTTCATCGGGATCACGCAAGGATCCAGAGGCCATCCCCAAGCCTTCTGGTTGCTCCTAGGCTATGTGCTATTTTTGGCGCTTGCCGCTTATTTTTTTACAGTCGGACGGCGCGCAATATCGATCGCGCAAGGGACCCCGCGACCAAAGGCGCGGTTCGGATGGGGGAGAATGCTGCTGGGGGCCGTGCTGATATTCGGTGCTGCAACTGCTCAGTTCCACCCTTTTCCCACCCGTGTGAAGCCATTGGAGTATGAGAACCAGACGCAAGCCGTCGCCGGACACGTCACTACTATCGCTATCTGTATCGGCTGTGTTTTCTTGATTCTTTCGGGCATTTGGAAAGGCTTCGCCCGACGAACAATCAAGCCAGACGCCGACGCCTGACACAATCAGGCGATTTCACTAAGAACTGCGCCGCCAACCAATCACTCGGGAACAGATGGCGACCGCTATCGCCACGGGAAACAACAAGAAGGCCGGTTTCGCGCCGTGGTGTCCCTCCTTGCTGAACAACCTCCGGCGTGCATATACGGTTTCAATCGGAAGGCTAAGCCCGAAAACAGCTACAACGAATACGACGAGGCCGGACAGGTTGAAGTGCGAAACAGCTGGGATGACTGCAAACCGAACCAACCCGCCGTAAATACCCAGCGCGAACAGTCCGCCGAGCAGTGCCATTAGTGATGCCGAAATGGCCGCAACCACAGCGAATGCGAGGGGTGTTTTGAAGAACATCTGAGTACGATGATTCTAACGGCTGGTCGATAATCGGCCAAGCTGTGAACGATTGTTGACGAAATCAGGCGATTTCACTCAGAGCCCGGCAGCGTCAGGCAGCCGATTCGACGTGGTCGCGAATGATATGCAGCTTGTCTTCCGCCAGACCATGCAGCTCATCCAGGTTGATACACCCTTTCCGCACGAGATCAGCCAGCACCAGGAGAAGCGCCGAATATTTGAATTCGTACTTGGCGTCGATCTCTTTCCGACGCTCGGTCAAATGACGTTCAAGTTCCCACAGCTCGTCTGGCTCCTTGATACGCGCTGCCATCTGCTTCGCTTCTCGGATCGTCGCTTCCAACTCGCGATGCAGGGCGCGATCGAATGCCCGACGCGCAATGGTCTTCTCTTTCGGTGACCAATGCAGGTCGCGCATCCTCGAATAGATGTCTTGAGCTAAGGGCCTTGGCAGGCTGGGCATGATCGCACTCTCCTCGCCGAATTGTATCTCCAGCCCCCGTCGCTTGCATGCTTTCCGACTGTTGCTGATCACCAGAAGCTGCGGCCACAATTGCAAGGTTGAAGCGATCGTTTACAGGGTGCCCTAGGTTCTGCTTGCAGCCCAGGTATCGTTCGGTCGTCTGCACAGAGGCGTGGCCGAGCAGAAATTGAATCTGTTCGATCTCCCCGCCACTCGAATGGCACCACTTCGCGCATGTTCGCCGCAGATGGTGCGGCGCGATGCGTTCCAGCCCTGCTTTTTCGCAGCAGCCCTTGACCACGTACCAGACCACGTTCTGAGAGATCGCTCTGCCCCAAACCTTTCCGGTCCGGCTCACTCTTCGAAAATCTTTCCGTCCCTGATCCCGGCAGCCACCGTCCACTCGTCGAGCGCTCGCTTCGTCCATTCCGGGATGGGAACCGTGCGAATGTGCCCGCCCTTGCCGATTAAATCCACGATGGCCCAGTGCTCCTGCCGTTGTTGCACATCGCTCATCTCCAACCCGACCAGCTCGGATCGGCGGAGTCCACAACCGAAAAGCAACGCGAGCATGGCATAGTCGCGTTTCTCACGCATGAGGTCGCCTCGGGCGCGGTTCAGCACCTGCGAGCTTTGCTCCAGGCTCAGCCAGTTGCCCGAGCGCTGCCCGAGCTGCTTCACGCCTTTGACTCGACTGATCCCGGCTGCCAGGTCTGGACTCAGCAGCCCGGCGTCTGCGGCCTCGTGCGCCAGCCGCCGCACGGCGGCCAGTTGCTGATTGATGGTGTTGGCCGCGAGCCTACGGGATTCCAGGTACATGCGGTAGCGCACCACCACGATGCGATTGAATGCCAAGCGCGGTTCGGAGCAGTACCAGGTGATGAACTGATTGATCGCAAACTGATAGACCCGGCGCGAACCCGGCGATGTGAGGCTGTTGAGCACGGCCATTTTAGAATGGTCGAGGTCGGGGAGTCGGAGTACGATCCGACCATAGTTCAGTTTGGCTTTTCGCTTTCGCATGCTGGCGGCCTCCACTCCGCAGCATGGAATTAAGGCACAGGCTAGCCTGGGCGAAAAGCTGGATGGCGCTGTGCTGGAATCGGAACAAGTCGTTCTGAGTGTAATCGCCTGATTTCGACAATTGACGAGGAGTGAACACACGGGAAGTCGAAACTGTACCAAATTAGAGTCAGGGCGGAGGGGGCCGAAAGCCTGATCGTGTGATCCCCCCCATAGTCCACCAATTTTGTTTGTTGTTAGAATGTCGTGACCTAACAACAGGCTGAAAAGGGACATGAAGCATGTCGCTGATTCGCGGTCTTCTCACATCACTGATGCTGTCCGGATTGTTTTCTGCCGTTCCACTGTTTGGGCAAACGCCGCAGCCACCCGTCGCGCCGATCATCGAGCACCAGGAAACGCGCCACGGCACCGTTGTGGTCGACAACTACTACTGGCTTCGCGACAAGTCGAATCCCAAAGTCATCAAGTACCTCGAGCAAGAGAACGCCTATACCGAGGCGATGACCAAGCCCCTGAAGCCCTTCGAGGATACGCTTTATAAC
>DATMPC010000098.1 GCA_035567895.1 Terriglobales bacterium
TTGCCCTCAGCGTGTTTTTGGGGCGCAACGACCACGTAGCGTTAGAACCACCATTCAGCACGAGATTTCCGCGACTCACAATTTGCCGACTGCTCTGACCGAATGCGGGCAGCACGCCCAGAAGCTGGTCCTCTTGCGATGCGACAAAATCTGCCGAACCCTCACTATGTTCTTGCCGGAAATGCACTTGAGTGCACAGTGTGAAGCGGGCATTCGGTGGTGACTCGAATGCATTGATCGAATCCGAGTTTGAAATCAGGTATCCGGAAAAATGTAGTTCGTTGTAGCGGCGTCAGTCGAGACACGATCTACCGCCAGGAGGCGCAGGGGGCTGCATATCAGTTGCTCACTTGCGAATTTGGGACATGCAGTCGGACACAGTCAAACGTCGCGGAGTGAATATAGCGGGATGCAGCGGTGGTGTTCCGGCGAAACTCCTGTTCCTTTGCCTTTCCGCGTGTCTGTTTGCGACACATTTACATGCGGGGCAAACGCCGGTGGCTATGAGTCAAGTACGAGGGACAGCGTTTGTTCAGGATTCGATGGGCCAGTCCTACATCGTCAACGCAAAGGTGACGCTGAAGGGACCGGCAGTCATGGAAACAGAAACGGACGAGGGCGGCAAATTCGCATTTCCAGAGGTGCAGCCTGGGACGTACACCATTGAAGTCGCGGCACCGGGACTAGTAGCAACTCAGGTCGTGACGATTGAGATGGGCAAGGCCTCTGAAATCTCGCTGGACTTAAAGCCCATGACAGTCCAGGACTCCGTCACAGTAACGTCTACCGCAAACGACGCGCAAGCGACCTCTCCATCTCCATCCGGAACGGTCACATCTAGCACGCTCCAGACTGCACCGAACGTCGATGATCGAGCTGAGAGCATCCTGCCGACGCTTCCTGGCGTCGTGCGTGGGCCAGACGGACGCATCAACATGAAAGGTGCCCGGAATACGCAGAGCGGAGCGTTGGTGAACAGCGCCAACGCAACCGACCCCGCGACAGGCAGTCCAGGATTTGCCGTACCTATTGATGTCGTGTCTTCGGTGCAGGTGATTTCCAATCCCTACGATCCCCAATACGGAAAGCTCACCGGCGCGGTTGCCACCATAGAGACAACGACTAGTGATTTCGAAAAATTCCACCTCTCCGTCCAAAACTTTATTCCACGCGTCCGGGTCCGTGACGGCTCGGTATTCGGGGTTGGCTCCGCTACGCCTCGCATGACATTCACCGGTCCCATCTGGGGTGACCACATTGCCTTCACTCAGTCGCTGGAATATCGATTCGTAAGAACTCCTGTAAATAGTCTGCCGCCGTTTGAACGGGATACGACACTCGCAAGCTTTAATTCGTACACCCAGCTCGATTTCAACCTAAGCCCCAAACAAACGGCGACCATCTCCGCCGCGGTGTACCCGCAGCGCCTGCAGTACATGGGTTTGAACACATTTACGCCACAGCAATCCACGTCGGACTATCACCAGCGCGGTTACCAGCTGTATGGACAGCACCGGTATCTCACGGGAAATGAAAGCGTCCTGACTTCACAATTCAGCTACAAAGAATTTGATGTGGATCTCACTCCGGCAGGCTCCGGTCCTTACCAGCTCATGCTGGAGACGACCGAAGGTGGATTCTTCGATTCTCAGAAGCGCCGAGCTTCACGTTTCGACTGGGAAGAAATGTACCAATTCAGTCCGCAGCATTTTCTCGGAACCCACCAATGGCACATCGGCTTGGAATACGCGTACTCCAGTTACAGTGGCGTCCAGTCGTTTTCGCCGGTCGAGATCCAAGGGGCTCAGGCAACTCCGATCGAGCGAATCACCTTCACGGGCGACGGTGAAGCTCATGTGTCGCAGCAAGAAGTCACCTGGTTTGCTGCGGATCAGTGGACCGTTTCTCCACGACTGCTCTTGGATCTTGGGCTGCGCTTTGACAGCGATACCGTGACAAGTTCCGTGCACGCCGCTCCGCGTGTCGGCTTCCAGCTGGCTCTGACCCGCAGTGGGCGAACGATGCTGCGAGGGGGAATCGGGGAGTTCTACGACCGTGTGCCCTTGATGATCCCAGCTTTCCAGTGGTTGCCAGAACGGACTGTGTCTATTCTCGATCCCGCGGGTCAGGTGACCGGCTCAACCGCTTATACCAACAAGGTTCTCGGCGGTCTGCGCAACCCACGAAGCACCGCGTGGAATTTAGCGCTCAGCCAAAAGGTATCCAGCGGACTGTTGCTCCAGGTGGGTTACGAGCAACGCACTACAGCTGACGATTTCGTGCTTTCTGCCGTCGATACCGGCGCCGGCACCGGACGGATCACGCTTTCGAACAATGGAGGTCAGTCCTACAAGGAATTACAAGTAAGCGGGCGCTACCAGTTCCACAAGCACCTCGTCAATGCCTCCTATGTGCGTTCGCGCGCGTATGGAGATCTGAACGATTTCTTTCAGTTTTTCGGGAACGTTGCAAAACCGGTCATTCAACCCAACGGGCAGGGGCGTTTGTCGTTCGATGCTCCCAACCGTCTCCTGCTTTCCGGCGAATTCCAAGCACCATGGAAGCTGATGTTTGCTCCCGTGTTCGATCTGCACACTGGATTTCCCTATTCGGTACAAAACGAGTTTCGCGAATATGTAGGACCACGGAACACGCGGCGTTTTCCCGAGTTTTCGTCCTTTGACCTGCAAGTCTCGCGGCCAGTGTCGATCCCGCTGGGGGAACGCAGGATCAGAGCGCGCGTGGGCTTCGCCGTTTTCAACCTCTTCAATCACTTCAATCCGCGCGATGTGCAGACCATCGAGGAGAGCGCTCGTTTTGGGGGGTTCTTCAACAATGCCTGGCGCGAATATCGCGGGAAATTCACTGTGGAGTTCTAATTTATGAGAATTCGAACCGCCGTAATTTTATTGCTCGCGTTGGGTTCCACAACGATAGCTCATGCACAGCAAGCCCCGACTCCCTACGCGGACGAGGTCATCGCAAAGCTGATGGACCATAACGGCCAAAGAGATAAGTTGGGCGGGGGCTACACCGGGACGAGACGCTACGTTCTTGAGAATCAGCACTTGAATAAGCGAGCTGAACTGCGTGTCAGCGTCAAGTGCGATCCCGACGGAACGAAGCATTTCGAAGTTGTTTCGGAACAGGGTTGGAGCTCCGCGAATAAGCGAGTGCTACGCAAGATGCTTGAATCCGAGACGGAGACTTCACGGCCGCAGGTTCGCCCCTCGACCAGCCTTACTCCCGAGAATTATCGCTTCCAGATGCTCGCGAGCGAATTCTTAGAAGCTCGTCCGGTCTACCTGATCCAAGTTCTGCCGAAGCGTGAGGACAAATACCTGTTCGAGGGTCGCATCTGGATCGATGCTGAGGATTTCGCGGTCGTTCGAGTCGAGGGCAAACCAGCAAAAAATCCTTCTTTCTGGACGAACAGCGTTCATTTCGTGCAGCAGTATCACAAATCCGGCGACTTTTGGTTCCCCTTCTCGACGGAAAGCGTGACAGAAGCCCGCATCTTTGGAAAGACAGAGGTCACTATCAGCTATTTCGACTATCAACCGAATTCGGCTGCTGGGTCGTCCCTATCGGCTAAATCGGTGATAAATCAGGTTGAGGCAAATTATGCTAAAAAGTAATGTTGCTGTCATTCTTGCTGCAGGCCTGGGAAGCCGCCTGAACAGCGTCTCGGGTTTGCTTCCTAAGCCACTCGTACGATTCGAGGGTATTCCGATGCTTCAGCACGTCATGTCCGGAGCGAAGCAGGCAGGAATTGAACGCTTCGTGATCGTTGTCGGGCATCAGGGCGATATCGTGCGTCGCTGGTTCGCAGGCAGTTCGCTTCGCACTACGCCCGTAACCTGGGTGGAAAATACCGAATACCACAAAAAGAACGGCATCTCGCTGCTCAAGGCCAGATATGCTGTCGACCAGTCATTTCTACTTCTGATGTCCGACCATATCTTTGAGCCAGACACCGCCGCCTCTCTGCTTCGCCAACCGTTGGCGAAAAACGAAGCCATTCTCGGAGTGGATCACAAGTTGGACTGCATTTTTGATCTGGACGACGCCACTAAGGTGGTGCGCATGGGTGATCACATCATCAGTATTGGCAAGAGCCTTAAGGTTTACGATGCTGTCGACACCGGAATGTTCTTATGCACTCCAGCAGTTTTCGATGCGCTCGATGCCGTGATAAAGGACGGCAATTGTTCTCTGTCTGACGGCATGCAGTACATGGCCTCGAATGGGAAGCTGCGAGCCTACGATATCGCGGATGCGATCTGGCAGGATATCGATACTCCCGCAATGCTCGACTTCGCGCAGGTACAATTGTCGCCGCGTTGCTCGCATCTGCCGCGGCTGGAAGAGGTGGCCAGTGTCTAGATCGCGTCCAGTACCTAGATCGCGTCCAGATCCACGCCTTGCCTTGCGGTATGTCTTTGGCGCGTTAGGCGCCGCGGTGTTGGTCTACTTAGTTGTTCACGCAGGACCCCGCGCGTTGTTGGAGAACGTGAAGTTGGTCGGGTGGGGTATGGTGTTAGTGATCGCGTTGGGTGGGTTGTCGCATATGGCTAAGGTCTGGGCGTGGCGCCTGACGCTTCCCCGCGTGGTGCAGTATTCATTTTCGCGCTTGTTCGGATTGCGGCTGGTTTCCGAAGCGATTGGCCAACTTGGGTTTGCTGGTGTACTGGCGGGCGAGGCAACGCGAGTCGCTTTGCTTGGGCCCGACGTACCTGCCGACAGCAGAATATTGTCAGTGACGCTTGACCGGGGATTGTTCATCGCGTGCGGCGCTTTCGTCACTGTTTGTGGAATTGCCACAGGGGTTGTCGCGTTGTCGCTTTCAAATACGTTGCGTGTTTATGCGGCACTCTTCGCAATTGCTTTTCTCGGCATTCTCGTTGTAGCGACGCTGGCCGTGAAGAACCGCTGGCCCCTCCTTTCAGGTCCGGCAGGTGCTCTCGCCCGCGTACCTTGGATCGGCCGATGGGTCCACAAAAGGAAATCGTTGATATCCTCCGTCGAAGAGAAACTCCTGCGATTCCACCGTGAAAGGCCATCCGCATTCTGGGGGAGTGTAGCTCTGAATTTTGTGTGTCACGGTCTGGCGATCACCGAGGTCTTTCTGATCCTGCTGTTCATGGGGAAGAACGTCACCTGGACGCGTGCATTAATTCTGGAATCCTTCACAAAACTCATCAACGTCGCGGGGTCGCTCACTCCCGGCAATGTCGGAATATACGAGGGTGGTACGATGCTGATCGCCACTCTGTTTGGACTGAGCGGCACTGCCGGACTGACATTAGGATTCTGCCGTCGACTGCGCAGTTTATTCTGGACCGTTGTGGGAGTTCTTTCCTTCTTTATGGTCTCTAGGTCTGTCGGCCATCTCAAGATGAGTGGCGGCTCCGGTCCAGCGCGGGAAAACAGTCCGGCGCCCCTCGAGGAACCTCGCTCCAACGCGAGTTGTGAATCATCCCCCGAAACGATCACCACAATAATATTTGCGGACGCCTACCACGATACACGAGGTTTCACGCCAGAGCTCGCACATGTTGGAGCGCTACCAATCATCCTCCGCGCTATTCTTCAAACACAGGGTGTTAACGCGAGCCGGATCATTGTGGCGTCGAGCGCATTGGCCGGAATCGTAATCCGACGCGAGTTACTGCGAACAGGGCGCCTGCCCGAGGGAGTGGAATGGTTCGAAATCGGCGAGCATGGGCAACTGCCTCAGCTGGTTCGCCAGGTTGCAGCAGACTCGGAGCGCACCTTACTTGTGTCTGCATGCGCGGCATACCACCCCTGCCTTTTCGAGATTATCCGCGACTGGGATGGTCGGGGCGAAGTGATGGCTCTCACGACCCATGGTCAGTTCGTGGGTATCGCTGCTCTTTCTCGTGGGGCCGCTCTCGAGATTGCCGAAGATTGCCCAGTGTCCGTCGCGACACCTGTTGAACTGTACGCCTGGTTCAAACCTTCACATTCTGTCGTCTTCAAGGAGGTTGCAGCCGAGTTGTGGCAGGCCGTCAGTGCTCCGCCAGACCGGTTGCTCGCGGAGCAAAAGCTTGACGGATGGTTGGTGAAACCCACGGACGGCCTTTTTGCCCGAATGAATCGCAGGATCTCTATTCCAATCAGCCGCCAGCTCATCAAATTTCCGATTACGCCGAACATGGTGACCCTGTTTACGCTCGGAGTTAGCTTTCTTGCCGGCGTGTTCTTCGCACTGGGCGGCTACTGGGACACCTTACTGGGCGCGCTTCTCTCCGCTTGGGCAAGCATCCTCGATGGCTGCGATGGCGAGGTCGCTCGTCTCAAGCTGCAGGTAAGCAAGCTCGGTTGCTGGCTGGAGACCATCTGCGACTACCTGTACTACCTGTTCATCTTTGTGGGAATGAGCATCGGATTGACTCGAAGTCGAGGGACAGAAGCTTACCTCGTTTGGGGAGGGTTCCTGCTCGTTGGAGCAGTGGCCAGTTTCTTGGCGGTTGGCTCTGCACGGCATCGGTTTGCATCCAGCCATCCCGAGAAGTTCCTGGCTCTGTGGCAAAAGAAGGCAGACAAACAGAAACGGAACCCGCTGATGTATGTCGCGCGCCAGACGGAGTTTATTATCCGTCGCTGTTTCCTCCCCTATGCTCTTCTGGCGTTCGCAGTTCTTAACATAATGCACGTTGCCTTTATTGCAAGTGCGATCGGCGCGAATCTCGTCTGGATCATTGCCTTGTACTCGTACCGAGTAATTTCTGCGCGTTCGTCTGTCGTATCTTCGCCTGCCATAAAGAACCGGAGGCGTGAGTGCGTGAGCGGCGCGGTTCTGCTCTCGGCTCATGACGCAGATTGAAACAGGCTCGTTCCCTTGTTCTGAAGGTATGGAATCTCGGAGTGCGTTTCGTGTCATCAGTTGGAATATTGCGCGAGGCTCAAAGCTGGAGGGTATCCTCGAATTCCTCGCCACCGCAAATGCAGACATCATCTTTCTCCAGGAAGCCGACAAGAGTGCTCGGCGAACCGGGTATCGAAATATTGCGAAAGAGATCGCGCAAAAGCTACGACTGAACTATGTCTTCGGATGCGAATTTGAAGAACTGGCACAGGGCTCGACCTCATCGCCTGCTTACCATGGACAAGCCTCGCTCTCGCGTTGGCCGCTGTCCAATTCCTCCATCCTGCCATTCCACAAACAATCGAACTTTTGGCGTCCGCGCTGGTTCATTCCCCGTCTTTCGTCCCTGCAGAGAAGACGCGGGGGCCGCATGGCGTTGTTCAGCCAAGTGCTCACGCCGGACAGAAGCGTGGCGACGTACAACCTGCATTTTGAGAGTAGGGGAAGCGACGATCTCCGCTATTCTCAGCTACACGAGCTTCTGGAAGATTTGAAACGCTGTAGCCCTGACGTGCCGGTCATCGCCGCAGGCGATTTTAATTTTGATCTTTCACAGGGTCAGGCAGCTGCAGCTCTTGCCGACGTCCGATTTGTCAATCCGTTCGCCACGCTCCGTCAGGCGACGACAGTTACGCATTCGCTCCCAGCGCGTGATCGCGTCATCGACTGCATACTGCTCCGGGGCCCATTAATCGGTACCGACGCTCACGTTCACAGTTCGGTTCTAGCATCCGACCATTACCCATTGTCGCTTACGGTCAGTTTCTGTTGATGCCGCTGCGGCGAGCACAAAGAAAACGGCGCCGACATATCTAAGGCATGAAGCAAAAGAGGTGCACGAATCCATCCATAAGTTCATTTCCGGCATCTCGGCCGCAAGTATAGTCGTTTTTTTGACGCAGTATCGGCAGGATGAAATCAAGAGAACGACCTAAGATACTCAGAGCGGGCGGGCCATAGGGCAGCCCATCCCGCTAACAACCAAGCCGGATCCCGTTCACTGTGAATAGGCAACTGCAATACTGACCGCGTCGGCGATACCCAGCAACAGCCCGACCCCACAGAGCACAAAGACAGCCATGATTTGGTTTTCCATGCTGTCTGCCTGCAAGTAGCAGCTCATTGGGTAGATCATTGCGACCAGATTGATTAATCCAAGTATCAGCCAGAAGTCCTCTCTCGCTTTTTGTTTCTTCATTGTGCACCTCAACTTCACTGCAGCGTCCGAGACACGTGGTGCAATTCCTTTGCCAATTCGAGCTTTACCTAACCCGAGCACAATTTGGTGTTTAAGGTTGATTCTGGAGCTTCGCTTGTGCCCTCGGTAGGGCATTGCCGCAATGCGGGCAGAGTCCGAACGCTAGCGTTTGATCAGCCTCAGTCGCAGAAAGCACTTGCAGCTGTTGCGATTTTGGCTGGCGAGGTGCAATACCGAGAGTCACGAAGTAAATTGCGAATGAAGGTCAATTCTCGTCGCTTCTGGGCGGCGTTTATCGGGGCAGTTCCGAATTCCGCATGAACCATTGGGGAAATCTCGATGCTGCGAAATTCGATACGGCGCAATTAGCCGAAATGAAAAAAAGCGTCAACACCACTGTCGTTTCGTGCGGAGGATGCACCAGCGGCTCGCAAGTCCGAGATCACATTTGCTCATGAGCTACAGCCACTTTGTCGGCCTACCGAAATCGCTCATCGCTGTTGGTATATTCTGGTTAGTTTTGTGTTTGCAGGCATTTGGCACGGAACTCAAGCCGCCTACGGACCAAGCCTTTGCGAATATGTGAAAAAAGGAGGAGCAGCGCATGCAGAGTGAAGTGCACGATCCGAATCATTTCCTGTACTTCGACGGGCTTCCCGACTCAGAGAAGACCGAAGTGTTTCCAGGTTGCGAAACGGAGAGGTCATCACCCCGCCGATGACCGCCAGTGAGCACCAAGCGCCGGATCCCTTCGCGCTGCGGTCAACATTTAGGGAAGATTAACGGCTCGCGCGATTCCCTGTGATTCAGCAGGCGATCGAAACAATCCGGTTCCAAAAGGTCGAGAGACTCCACCACCACATCGGCCCGAAGATCCTTGCCGTTGTGGCTTATCCCTATGCTCCGCATACCGGCGCGGCGCGCCCCTTCGATGCCGGCGCCAGCATCCTCCACAACAATGCACCTCTCGGCAGGAACGCCGACTCGAGAAGCAGCCAACAGGTATACCTCTGGATCCGGTTTGCCCCGGTGCACATCTTCAGCGGATACAATGCCCTGAAAAACATGTTTCACGGACAGGGCCTCCAGCACGGCATCAATATTGGCGCGCGGGGCTGCCGAGGCGATGGCTTGCTGCCATCCATGCTTGTGGAGTCTGTCCAACCAAGTTGCGACGCCGGATTCGGGTGCAACGCCAACCCGGCGCACCAAATGCCGATATAGTTCTTCTTTTGCTTGCCCGATTCGTTCGATTCGCTCGACGGTTGCTGCGGAGCCAAGCCAAGTGGGGACAATAGAATCATTACGCTGGCCAAATGTCGAAAGAAACTGCTCGCGCGTGATGGCAATGCCCTCGTTCGACATCGTGGTGCGCCAGGCGATCCAATGTAGTTCTTCTGAATCGACTAACGTACCATCCATATCCCACAGAACTGCCTTGGGTCCGGTCATTACTTAAATCTCCACTAGTATGGCGTCTCGCCAACTTCTTCGCCCACTTCACAAAGTGTGCAGTCGTCCAGACGGTGGCATCGCTGTTGAATTTCCTGATTCCTCCGCCAGCTTCTGAGTTCTGAATGTGCCTCTTCTACTGACTGAAAAGCAAGCGCTCGAAGAAAACCCATATGATCGAAGCCGCCAACAACAGCGCCATCGAGGTGAAGAGTATTTGACTCCGGGAGACCACTAATTCAGCAGTTATCCAATCACGCTCTGCAAACCGAGGCATCGGATCACCTTTACACGCCACGAACTAACATCGTCGGTGGCTGCTCGGGACAGAGCAGCCAAGATGCCAATCGCCCAATTCGCGAGTTGTGTTCATCCCCTGTCAACGTGCGCGTAAGTCGCCCCACTGTCCTCCTCGAAGAGCGGCGTAGCAACCGTGACCGCTAATGGGCATCTTGCGCCTTCCTATCGTCACCAATGTGGATTCTCAACCTGGCTGCTGTCCCCTGTCGGTTCGATCTTATGGAATTGGGTTCTGATCCGTGGCGGAGCGATGGTGGAACAAGACGTGCACTACTCGCACTCACGATTATTCAACAATACCAACCGCGTTGATTCAAGCCTCTATTGATCAGCAATGCTGCTGTAGGTAAAGCATTCGAGACTCGCCAGCTATGGCCAGCTGGCACGCGGATGAATTGTGGGGTTCGCGGAAAAGTGGTTTCGGACCGATCTCACATTTACGGGAACGCTGCTAGGATGTAGCCGCCCGGCGGCGGACGCTTCGCGTGAGGCTAACGGAGCAGTGGTTGCTTGTTGGTTGAGATAAGTTTTGGGCCACAAGGAGGAATTCCCTGTGACCCATTTGCGAAAAATGATGTTGGAAGAACTCCAGGGTCGTAATTTCTTGTTCAGGCGTCCTCGAAGTTGCAGTCAGAAAAGTGCCTCGCGTAATGCATTTCGAATATGTGGCCCCCGGGTCACCGAAGACGGGTTCGTCATGGCTAGTTCGTCGGCACCGATGGTCCGCAAAAACTCCGTGCGACTTCAAAATCAGCAAGATACAGGAGGGGTGCGTAACAAGGTTACATGAGTCAGGGAGATGGGAGATCCTTGAGTTGTTGATGGGAACGGCGCACGCAATTATTGCGGCCGACTTCACCACTTCTTCGATCGCCCGGTCCAAGTTCACTTCCTGTCTCACCCATGTCAGATGTTTCAAGCTCCTGCTCTCCGGGCCCGTCGGCGGCCGCCGACCATGCCGCAAGAGGAACTTGCCGAGCAGAAAGATCCTATCCGTCAAGGCGCGCTTGGCCAATCACGTTCTTCCCCTCGATGCCGAAATGTTTCGCAGCCGCGAGCAGACGCGTGTCATTCGAATAGATCACGCGGAACCCCGGCTCGGCGGCCGTAGCCAGATGTATGGCATCGGCCGCGCGCAGAAACACCGACGCTGGCAGCTTCTGATAGACCTGTGCGATTCGCATGAACATTTCCTCATCTGGCGCGAGCCAATGGAAGGCTCCCGCCTCGCTATGTGCCCGTACCTGGCCGAGGAGCGCAGCGTAAGCAACGGTGCGGATCGCCCCTTCGCGCAGCTTGCGATGGAATGCTGCCATCATTTCGGCCTGTCCGTGGGCCGCACACGCCACATGGTCTGTTGCTGCTAGCGTGCGAACCGCGTCTGCGCCAGCGTCTTGGTAATAGAGCCTGACCAAGTAACTCGTATCGAAGTAGATCACTCGACCTCGTGGTCGCGCTCTTCGCTGATGATTTCGGTGGAGTCGGTTCCTCCGCGAAGGTGCTTGCGTTGGCCAAGAAATGCCCGAGTAAACTTCGGATTGGCAAAGAACGGCTTAGCGCGTAGAGGTCGCGCAGGAACAATCTTTGCGACGACGCGACCACGTTCGGTGACATACACCTCGCCCGTTAACGCCCGTCGGACCCATCGTCCGGTCGCTTGGTGCAGTTCGCGGATGCTGATCGTTTTCATGTGACTCATTGTGACACATGGACCGGCAACGATCAAGACGCAACAGGCAATGCCGACGGCTATAATCAGGAGGGCTATTTCTTAATATTGAAGGCAAGGCAAAGGCTACGGCCGCGGTGCCACAACCCAAGCCCGGCGTAGTAAAAACATATTACAAGTCGCAGCAAATACGCGTAAATTCCGAATGGAAAGCGAGTAAAAAGAAGA
>DATMPC010000099.1 GCA_035567895.1 Terriglobales bacterium
TGTCCTTTCATTGGCCTCTGCCTGTGCAAGCAAGATCTAATCAGCGCGAAGCTGGTGCAGGGCCGAGGAGCCGAGCTTGATTGGATTGACCAGCTTGATTGTTAAGGATGCTCCCGTGCTGCCGAAACTCGATCGCAAGCGTGGCTTGTTCGTGATCTCGAAAATCGACGAGATCATCGCGTGGGAGAGCTCTGTCGACCGTCAGCGCGAAGCCAAATTCGTTGATCTTGGTCGATATTTGTGCGAAGTCAGAGCCGGACAATATTGGCGGCTTGAAAAGCTGCACTCATTCGATGATTTCCTTCACCGACGTTTTCCGGATTCACGCCGGAAGGCGTACTACCTCATGTCAATTCACGAACACCTGCCGAAGCACATCAAGAAGGATCTCAACAAAATTGGATGGAGTAAGGCTGCCGAACTGGTGAAAGTAGCTCGCTCGGACAGGCAGAAATTCGATTGTGCAACCTGGTTGCACAACGCGCAAACCATGGCCAAAGAGAAGTTCCGCCATGAAGTCGAGAAGCACCTCACCGGCGAGGATACCGAGCCCTCGGACATCGTTTACTTCAAGCTCTACAAGAGCCAGATCCCCGTAGTAGAAGGAGCCATCGAGACCGCAGCGTTGATGCTTGGTTCTGACAAATCGCGAGGCTACTGCCTGGAGATGATTTGCGCTGACTTCCTGGCTGGAGCGCAAGCTTCTCGCGGAGATCCTGATGTTTTACTGGATGCCCTTGCCCGATCCTACCAACTCATGCCGGAAGAACAAAAGATTCGCTTTCTAGCCAAGCTGCGGGAGGAAAATGCGCCAGCCCTCGCCAGTTGATGACAGCAACTCAGAGAAAACGCGGCTCGAAGTCCTGAAACGGGACAACTGGCGGTGCCAGGTCTGCGGAAGCTTGCAGCAGCTGGAAGTGCATCATTTGCTGTTTCGAAGTCACGGTGGCGAAGATCTGGAGGAGAACCTCATCACACTATGTCATAGGTGCCACTCGGCACTTCACGGCCGTCGCAACTTGTGAAGCGCTAGCGTCGGCTAAGACGTACTGGAGACGTGGCGGATCAGGTGAGAAGGCTACTCAGGAGTTACCGATGCGCTCCTAAGTGTGGTGCGCAGTGAGCAACAGGCATGTCTTCGGAGCATGCATACACGTCAGCAAACGACTGACTTGCAGTATTTAGGTGCGGACAGGTTTAGAATGCGCAGGCTCTGACTGTGTTGGGTTGGGTGCAAATGAAACTTCTCTACGCCGCGCTTCTCTTCGTATCTGCCTTTTGCTCGGCACAATGCAAAAGCGCCACTGCGACACTGAACGTGAAAATCGAGGCTTCAGAGTCAGATAAGAAGCTCCTCATCGAAAAGCTCAAGGAACACGGATGCAACCACGGCCTCGGCATTGAACCGACCGATGAAGGATTCGACTACTGCATCGCAATTGCCGAAGTTGAGAAACCGAGGATGACCTTGACTCAGGCTGGCATCGGGTCGGCTTCCCAGCTCATCGTCTCAACGACCGTTTACGACGCTAACGGAACTAAGCTATTCGACTTCGGTCGCGGGAATCGCTTGACACGCAGGGGCTTCTTGAACGCCTCAGCGAAAGAGATCGTTAAGCGCCTCCGAGCGCTTCAGGGAAAGCGGAACGGCGCCACGCTCCCGTAAAGATTGCCCCGGTGTTCCCTAATCGGAAAGCCTGGGTGCCACCGATTTAGAAGCCTCCAGAGAGTCGGAATGCGGTAGATGAGCGGTAGACCAATCTCGGGACTGGAAGTCGTTTCTAGGTGTGTGGCTCAGTGAGCCAAGGGGGTTCCATCATCCGAGCGCCAGCGAACGCAGGAAGGCATGCTGCGCATTGAGCAGAAGGCATTTTATGCGAGCGATTGTCAGTCCTTGGTGACTGTGAAGCCTGAGGACTATCGAAGAGCCCATAAAAAACGGTGCGTCACGGAGGAGAAACCGCAACGCACCAGGAGAGGATTGGAACAAAAAGCGTTTCCGTCTCGCGACACCATGCTCGATGAAGTATCGGTCTGGAACTGTCAAAACTTACAGGCAGGACTTAGTCTCTTGGGATTGAAGTTCTTCTTGTCCTCTATCTTGTGTGTGAATTGTGTGGGTTCGGAAAATGTCACTCCGGATGATCCTCATTCGTCGCTTTGTACCAAGTCGTCTTTGCATAGCGTAGTACTCTTTTGCCCGTGGACGGTGATCGCCAATTCATTTACGCACTGACGGCTGGCGCTGCGATCAGCGGACTGATCTTTTGGTTGACGTTTTGGCATGAGCAGGTGCTTGGAGCAATCGCTACCGCACTGACGCTCTTTGCTTTGTACTGGTTTCGCTATGGCGGACCAAAGGAGTGGAACCAAATCCACCGGCACGGAACACGTCATCAAATTCGGCTATACGAAGCAACAGTGGTTTTTCTGGCCGCTTTCCTAATAGCCCTGTGCCTTTTCTTTGCGTCACACGGAGTCTTCGATAAATAGAAATCGGTCTCTTCCTTATGATTTCGTTCACTCTGGATGATCCTCACTCGTAGCTACTTGTCGTCTCCGAACAGCGTTTGGATGCGGCTCTTACGATCTAATCCCGGGTGCGTTCGTTCTGCCATCTTGAGTTTGAGCCAAATCGCACCAATCGTCAGGGTTAAGCAGCCTATCGCTTCGGCGATATTGAGAAGGATTCTCACAGACTTATGCTACTGCCAAGCCGTCAAGGGGTTGAACACAAGTCCATTTTCCCACGCCCAACGTGGTCCGGTTACTATTGCGCCACGATCCAGGAGAAGATGCTGCTGTTTGGGAAAACCTGAAAATCAGTAACCAACAACATGATGCCTCAGAACCCTGGCGACAGAGAACACGTGAACGGCGCTTTAGCGGGAATAGGTCTCGCGATCCATCACCTTTCAGAGATGGAAGCAGGAACGCTTGAGGCTCGGCAAAAAATCGCTGAGGCGTTGAGGGACTGCTTCGCGCAAATCGAAGATCTTTGGAAGAGCGGCTGAAAAAAAATAAAAAAGGGGTCACCCGGCTTTTCACTCCGGCTGATCCTCGCTCGCTGCGTGGACTCCAGTTGTGCGGTTCGGACTGGGTGGTGACTTTAGGTCAAACCTTCGTAACTTGCGCAAAAGCAAAATTCCCTGAAAGTATCAAGTCATGCTGCCGTCGAGAAGACGACAGTCATTTACCCTCGTCGCGGTTATCTCTCGGCCTCCAAACGCAACCACGAAAGAAATGAATAAGACCATGAAATTCCTTTTGTATACCACTCTATCTCTACTTCTATCCGCCGGAATCATGTTCGCGCAGGATGATGAGGGAGGCGACTCAAACGGCCACGAAGGCGCATCGACCGCGTCAGAGCACGTGGAGAGCATATCGCTCAGCGGAATGACCATCGATGTTCATTCAGGTTCGAGTAACCCAGGTGCGCATTCTGGTATGAATGGGAATGGTGCGCAGGCCGGGTCGTATGCTGGTCAGCCTGCTGCTCAGCAAGCCCCTTCCCGGCTGGAAGTACTCCAAACTTACCTTGCGACGCTAGCCGCGCGTGCGGCGGCGATAAAACAAGAACAGAACGACCTCCTCCTGCAGCGCGACGACTACACTGCTGGGCTCGCCCAAGAATTGGACAACAAAATTGCAGACTTACAGGGTCAGCTCTATTTGATCCGAGACGAGCAGGCAAAGGCAATGTCTCAGCAGCGGGACATAATTCACGAGCAGAACGAAGCGATTGACGCCGGTAGCAAAGAACAAGAGAGACGGCAACAGGAAAATCGGCGACAAGAACAGCAAAGCTCAAAAGTAGAACATGCATGCGCAAAGTGTTGACGTTCTGAGCGTCGCGAGAGTATTGCATTTTTCATACGGCTCGGGTTTCCTGCCCCAGCCGTTTTTCCTTTTCCACGCGATTTGATCCCACGCCCGGGCTGGAATTTAGCAGGGCTCTTTGGGTTTGCGCGCAAGCCAGATTTCTTTCACTCTGGATGGTCTTCACTCGTCGCCTGGTACCATGGCTCTTTCCTATTCGGGAACATTGAGGGATGAGCACTCACGAGTGCGGAAAGAACGCGATTGGCAACGTTCGCAGCAAGGTGAGGCGAAAGGTCAAGGCTCGGCAGCCTGCTGCGCCATACTCGTTTTTGAAGGCTTTTCTTGACAGATTCTGCTTTCTGCAACAGAATGCAGCCCTCTCCCCGAACTTCACCGAATCCCCCAAAGAAAGGCTCTTACATGGACCGCGTAAATAGGCTGCAAGCAATCGCACGAGCCTGCTATTACCTGGGCTGGATCGTGACCGCGTTGGCTGTTATTTGTCGCGTTGTCAGGCCGCTTGAGGTCTGGCTTTCGAACACAACGCGGATTACCGGCAGGAATCTAGTCGAGACTGGTCTGCTGCTCTTCATCATTTGCGTGGCGTCTGAAGTGCGAGCAATTGCGGCATCCGCGAGCGAGGCCCCAGCCAAGGCTAGAGCGCAGACGGCATAACTAGGCGAACACGAGCGAAAGGTCAAGCCGCCTATAATCGACGCATGACACTGGGAACGCCGGAGATTCAGACACTGATTCTGCGCGAAATCCAGCAGCTCAAATTGCAAGGCTCTTTCGATACGCCCAAGGCCTGGACTGCGGGAATGGATCGCTCTGATGTTGATGCGCTCTATCTTGTCCTCGAGGGGCTCAAGGCTGATAGCTACATACTTGGAGCCGTAGGTAGCTGGGGTGACACGCTGAACCCGGGCGAAGTGCTAGAACGTCTCCAGGAGTGGAACGAGTCGGAGAGCAAATTGCGACAATGACGCCGAGACGCCAGATGTATCCCGAGGAAGATCCTGAGTACGTTGTGCTCGGCGGCTTGGAAGAACTCGGCTATTGCGCCGTCACTGAGGAAGCGCTGGGTGTTCAAGGCGGGAATCCGGGAGTTGTCGCAATCGAGATTGCCGAGCGCCATGGACTGCGACTCGAATCGTGGGAAATACAGGCAACGAAGGTTTACGAATTTACGCGTATTGAATAAAAAGGCCACTGCAATGAGTGGCCTGTGTAGTTCGCGGGAACAACGTGTTTCGTTCCTATCAACTAATGCCCAACCAATAATGCCCAACCAACAAAGATTGCGATTCTTGACCGCGATCCAGGAGCAGCATGCGGCGCTTCTCGCAAGTTGACTCGGCAATTCCACAGCAGTTAAGGCTTCAAATCCTAATTCGGGATTCTTGGCGATGCCAGATCTGTGGAAGCATGCGCAGACTTGATGTACACCACCAGACATTTCGCAGCCATGGCGCGGAGCATTCCGAACAAAACCTCATCACCCTTTTTCGTACTTGCCACTCGAGCTTGCACGGTGTGGCCTAGGGCTTTTGCAATTTCCAGTCCTTCGGCCAAAACGAAAGCTGCACCTGGGTTGTGAAGTTATTTTGCGGGCCGGGGGCCAGGAGCGGGGCGACCCAACGTTCGTATTGCATCATCACTTTCAAGTCGAGGCCGTTCTGCCAGCGGTACTTGAACTCGCCATAAGCGTCTTGCTGTGTTTCGCCTTGGGGAATGAAAAATTGCGAAACCTTTACCATCCGAAATCCGGCGGTGATGCTACTCGCAGGATTGAGCCAGTAATTCGCCCATGCCTTGCCGCCGGTTCCTTCCCGGCCGATCCATGAGCCGAGAAGATTGCGGTTGATGGTGTAGCTGTCTTTGTAGAGCCCTTCGTAGTAGTAGAAGTTCCCACCCAGTACTTGGGTTGGGAAACTATCAGTCGTCCCGCCTTCGACATGCAGATCTAATTTGGAAAGCTTCGGGAAATGGCTGACGTAGATGCCCGGCATAACAGCTGAGCGGTTCGGTGCGTCCACCGGTGAGACGTCGTCGTGGACGAACGAATCGATATATGCCGTTACCCAATTGCGCAGGAATGGAAGGCGGTAGCGAATGTCGAAGTTGGCGTGGCGTGTGCCAGGTGTGTCGCGTGGATTGAATCCTACATTCGTGCCGCTGCTGGTGCTGGTTAGCGTCTGCCAGAAGGTGTGGAGAGTCAGAGGCTCCAAGCTTTTGCCGGCGAAGATGGAGCTGCGGGACAATCCGATTTCGAGATTCTTCGTGGGCTGAAGCATGATTTTTTGCCCAAACGTGAACGGATCTGGCGGGTACTTGTTGCCGTAGAGGCGTCCAAAAAAGTTGTCGTAGCGTACCGTCCCCAGCAGCTTCGAAAAGAGTGGAATGTAGAGCGGGAAAGTCCGGTTAAGCCGGATTCCATAAAATGGCGCGGCATTGTTGCTGAGCATTAGCGCCGTGCCGTCGTCCGGTCCCCACCAGTAGGTCTGTTTGCCGACGGAGATCTCATTGCTCAGCAGGTTGAAGGACGTATAGGTATCCAGCAATCGGAATACATTCTGTGTCGGTACACCGTTGAACGATTCACCGGGAATGGCATCAATCTGCGCCAGCGTCTGATTTACTTGCGGACTGTATCCCGGAACGGATGGAGCATGCTGGTATTCGCCGCGCACGAAAAACGAGAAGCGTCCGGATTCGGCGCGAGTTTCAAATCCCGCGATCTGCTGCAGGCCTTCGCCGAATGGACGGCCGAAGTCATCAACGATTGTCTGCCCAAAGTGGAACCCGTCGTTTAGTGGAGGTCCAGAGATGTACTGCGTGCGCGTGTAGACGCGATCGACTGAAAGCATCTTGTTCTGTTGTCCTTGTTGAAGCTCGCTCTCGCGGTGGAATTCCGACCGCAGAGCGTTGAGCAAAATACTGCCTTCGCTTTCCGGATGCGGATCTTCGGCTCGCGCGACCATGGCGTACACCGCCATGCGCGTCCACGGACGGATGCCGGCAAAGGCTGAATCGATGATGTTAAGAGCTGCGAGGCGCTCAACTGCAGGATAGATCCAGCTGTCGAGTTCGATGTAGGTGGAGCTCATGCGCTCAGCAGGAATCGGCATCTGCGCGGATTCAAAGGTGCCGTAGTTGACCTCGGGATCGTGATGATTCCGGTACACGCTTCGGCCAATCAGATAGCCCATCGTGCCGCCGATGAACACGTCTGATGGGAAGTGCTTCTCGCCAGTTACGCGAGCCATGCTGACCGCGGTAGCAAGGCCGTAGCTGGCAAACTGTGAGAACCAGCCCGGGTATTCATGGGCGATTACAGTTGCGATTGCGAACGAAAGGCTCGCGTGTCCCGAGGGAAACGATGTGCCACCTGGCTGGAAGAAGTTTCCTTGCCCCCGATCGACATCAGGACGCTCACGCCGCAGGCTGTACTTGAGGACGTCCGTTAGAACCAAGGTGTCGGCTGCTGCCTGTGCTGAGAGCAGTCCCGTTTCCCGCATGTGGTCGTCAGTGAAATGTTTTCCGCCTAGATACATTAGGCCCGAAGTTCCCAAAAAAAGGCCAAGTCCGATGTCGGAGAACGTCGCACTCCCTTGAACGTGACTATGCCTAGTCAGCTCGTGCGAGGTCGTCGAATCAGTTACGAACAGACCTGTGGCGATCCCACCTGTGGGTACTAGCCACTCGGCATCCGAGATTTTCAAGTGCGCAGGGCTTGTCCAGATGCGCTGCTGGTCTGAAAGAAATCCTTTAAAACCGCGCTTGGCGTCGTCGACAGCACTCGGACGCGCACTGGGTTTTGAGAGCGTGCTTTTAGCCGGCGGATTCTGCTGCGCCGTTTGGGCTTGCGTCCCCTGGGAGCAGGCGAAAATTAAGGCAAAAGTGAAGGCCACTGGATATTTGGCATGGCGTAGAGAACTCTCTAAAGAACTGCGGAATTTCAACAAATCGTCCTACTCTCCCTTTTGACAGTGGAAAAACAGTAACAATTGACAGGTTGAAGTAAGCACACGCTGTGTCATAAAACCAGGCCGGACGGCCAATGCCTCTAGCTCAGCTGTCCATTCGATCATAAATTCCCAGATTGGACATTATCCCCGCAGAATACCCTAGGGAATAAGCGATTTAGCTCTAAAAGATCATTTTTTGCTTGCCACATCGCTTCCAGCAGCTTACATTTTTTCAAGCTTGCGAGAAAGAACCAGCAAGCACTCGCTCCGTTAAAAGTCCTTTAACAATTCCGGGGCGACCTTGGGCCCTCGCCGCACCGAAAGATTTTTCGGCGAAGTCCTGTGGTTCAGCCAATTAATCACGCTGTGTTAAGAGCACGTCCTAAGTGACGATAGCGAAGCTTTGTCTGAAATTGCAAAGCTGAGATCGAACCGATATGCAAATGCTTCCCCCAGGCGCACACTCGGAATCTGCAGTTGTCCCACAATGGTTCGCAGTCTACACAACTTCCCGCCATGAAAAAGCAATCGCTGAACACTTCGCGATGAGAGAGATCGAGTCGTTCCTGCCTCTTTATCGCACGCAGCGCACGTGGAAGAACGGCTGCAGGATGGACCTGCAACTGCCTCTATTTCCCAATTATGTTTTTGTTCGAATACCTGCTCGTGCGCGAGTGCGCGTGCTCGAGGTTCCTGGAGTATTGTCTCTCGTCGGCACCGCGGGAAAGCCAGTGCCACTGCCAGAGCCGGAAATCGAGGCACTGCGTTCTTCTCTACCGTTCATCAAGTGTGAACCGCATCCTTACCTCGTGATCGGCGAGCGAGTGCGGATCAACGGCGGATCGCTGGAAGGCATGGAAGGCGTTCTGCTGCGGAAAAAAGGATCGCTCCGCGTTGTTCTTTCTCTCGACCTCATCATGAAAAGCGTCGCCGTGGAGGTTGACGCTGACAGTGTCGAACCTGTTCCTACGTTTGTCCGCCAGAAGCTGGCTTGAAAGCGCCATGATCCCCCCAAAAAATCAGCAGAAAAGTGTTACCGAGGTTCGCATCCTCGAAGCGGCCGTGCAGTTATTTGCGCGCAGCGGATTCAGCGGTACTAGCACCCGCGAGATCGCGCAACTAGCCGGTGTGAATGAAACCACGCTGTTCCGGTATTACGGAACAAAAAAGGAGCTCTTCTGGGCAGGGCTTGAGGCACGCCTATCTCGAATTAAGCTCAGCCGTGAGCTCCAAAGTGCGCTCAGTGGTGAAGACGATCCCGCCGAAGTTCTGCCCAAGGTTTTCCAATTCCTCGTGGAACTCATCTGGGGACAGCCGGACCTGATGCGGTTCCTTTACGTCTCCGCGCTGGAGCTTCCGCGAAGTGACGATATCTATCGCAAGCATTTGGGCGCTATTTTTGATTCAGTCAGTGCTTATCTGACTCGATGTGCGAAGCGGGGCGCGATTTCTGGTGTCGATCCGCACATGGCAACGTTGGCTTTTTTGGGTACGGTCATCTCTCATTTCAGCCTGTACCAGCTCTTCGTCGGTCGCGAGTTGCCCTTTGCCACCCCGAGTGACGCAAGTTCAACCTATTCCGCCTTTTGGCTTAACCTTTTGCACGGTGCGCTTGAGCCGCCGTTATTGGTCGGGAACCCAGGATCCTTGGTCGGCCATTAAAAGATTTCTCACAGAAGCAAGGTAAGGCTTTCTTATGATTCTGAAACGATTATTGCTCACGTCGCTCGTAGTATCTGGCGTTGCCGTTGCGCAGACCACACTGCGCGTTCCTTCTGGGAGCCCTAGCCAGTGTGACGGACCGAATTGCGTGAACGGCTCTCAGGCACCTGACACAAACAACGGTTTGGATGACACAGACATTTCCAATCAATCTGCTCAGCAGGACCAGAATCCCAGATACGATCGCGGTTCAACCTCAGGGCCGAATACCCGCACACCCGACCAGAGTGGCCGGTACGATCGCACCTATCAAAACGTGCCGACATACCGAATCCCAGGCGACCGTTCGGGGGATTTTCAGCGCGATCGCGAAGACGAGTTTCCCGGCACTGGCAGCGAACCACTCGATCTGTCGCTTACATATCCGCCGCGCAAGCAGCAACCGATCCGCGAAGAGCCAACGGAATTTCAGAAGTTTGTTTATAGCTCGACTGGGCAGCGTCTTCCCATTTACGGACGCAATCTGTTTGAGAACGTGCCCAGCACATTTGCTCCGGTTGATCGCATTCCTGTGCCCGCAGATTACGTTGTCGGGCCCGGCGACGAACTCTTGATTCGAGCGTGGGGACAGATCGATCTCGACGCGCGTGTCGTTGTGGATCGTAACGGTCAGATTTACTTGCCAAGAGTTGGCAGCGTGACGGTCGCGGGGCTTAAGTACGAGCAGGTGAATCCGTACCTAAAGACTGCGGTCGGACGCATCTTCAAGAACTTCGACTTGAACGTGAATCTTGGTCAGCTGCGCTCAATTCAGGTGTTTATAGTTGGGCAAGCGAAGCATCCTGGCACGTACACAGTTAGCTCGCTGAGTACGCTGGTGAACGCCTTGTTTGCTTCAGGCGGACCCGATAACACGGGATCGATGCGCCACATCCAGTTGAAGCGCAAGAACCAGGTTGTCTCCGAATTCGACCTTTATGACCTGCTTCTCAATGGCGACAAATCCAAAGATGTGGCTCTACTACCGGGAGACGTGATCTACATTCCTCCCGTTGGACAAATGGTCGCGATCGCTGGCAGCGTGAACATGCCTGCCATCTATGAAATCCGTGACAAGACAAGTGTTGCCGAGGAGCTTGAGACCGCTGGCGGGCTCAACACTACAGCCGACAGTACCCGTGCCGTGCTCGAAAGGATCGAGAATCGCACAACGCGGAAAGTAGAGGACTTCGCGCTCGACAAAGAAGGCGCCAACCGTGAACTGCGTGATGGCGACGTGTTGCGCGTCTTCTCTGTTTCGCCACGCTTTGAGAATGCAGTTACGCTGCGCGGAAGCGTTGCCCAGCCTGGGCGCTATCCGTGGCGCGAAGGCATGCGACTGTGCGACCTGATTCCTTCTCGGGACGCGATCATCAAGCGTGATTACTGGATGCGCCAGAATGCGCTCGCGCTCACGTCCATCAGCTGGTCAAATAACGCAGTTGAGCGACGCACGACGTTCACGCGCAACGCCGCAGAGGTTAATTGGGACTACGCTGTGGTTCAGCGGCTAAACCATGAAGATTTGACCGCGCACCTGTTTCCGTTCAACCTCGGGCACGCCATCTCCGATTGCCGTTCAGAGGACAACCTGCAGCTGGTCGCCGGTGACGTGATCACCATCTTCTCTCAAAACGATCTCGCGGTTCCTGTCGAGAAGCGGACGAAGTTTGTATGGCTCGAGGGGGAAGTGAAGCGTGCTGGAGTGTACCGAGTGCAGAAGGGAGAGACCTTGCGGGACGTTGTCGAGCGCGCCGGAGGCCTTACTCCTAACGCCTACCTGTTCGCCTCCGACTTCCGCCGCGAGTCCACGCGCATCGCGCAACAGAAAGAGCTGGATCGTCTGACTCAGGAGTTCGATAAGGAGCTGCGCAACCGGGCAGCACAGACCGGCGCTAAAGGAAACCAGGAAGAGCAGCTCGCGTTCCAGCAGCAGCTTCAGGCCCAGCAGAACGTGCTGGCGAAGCTGCGTGAGACCCAGGCTACCGGACGAATCGTTTTGGGACTCAAGCCCAACGACAATACCGTCGAGAACATCCCGGAGATGCCGCTCGAGGACGGTGACAAGTATGCAATCCCGGCGAGGCCGGAGACCGTTGAGGTGCTCGGGGCGGTGTACAACCAGAATTCGTTTATATATAAGGATGGCCACAGTCTGAACGACTACCTCGGTCAGGCTGGCGGGGGCACGCGCGACGCAGACCAAAAGCGTCTGTTCGTTGTGCGCGCAGACGGAACGGTCGAGAGCAAACAAATGCACAGCTCAATGTTTTTCGGCAACTTCGGATCCATGAAGCTGATGCCAGGCGACACGATCGTCATGCCGCAAAAGATTCAAATCGGCAGCGCAGTCACCGCGTTCCGCGACTGGACGCAGATCTTCTCGCAGCTGGCACTGGGCGCAGCATCGATCAGCATATTGGCCACCCACTAGGAGTGATGGAAACAACGCACCTCCAACACGACCCGCTGCTTGACGAGCCCAGCACGTCCAGCATGATCGAGCCGCGTTCCGTGCGACCGCAGGTTCAGGACGACGAGATCGATCTTCTCGACCTGCTCATCGTGCTCGCCAAGCGCAAGCGCCTCATCCTGGGCGTAACGCTGGGCAGCGCCGTCCTCGCGGCCATCGTCTCGCTGCTGCTGCCGAACCGCTACACGGCGACGACAAAGATCCTGCCGCCACAGCAGTCGCAATCGGGGTCAACCATGTTGCTCAACCAGCTCGCCGGGGGAGGCATGGGACCGCTGGCTGCGATCGCCGGCAGTAGCCTGGGGATCAAGAACCCCAGCGACATCTACATCGGCATCCTGAAGAGCCGCACCATTCAAGACTCGCTGCTTTCCCAATTCGAACTCATGCGCGTCTATCGCGACAAACGAGCCTCCGACGCCCGCAAGGACCTCGCCGGCTACAGCGACATCCTCGCCGAGAAAGAAGGACTGATCAGCATCTCGGTCGAAGACAAAGACCCCAAGCGCGCCGCCGCTATGGCCAACGCCTACGTGAACGAGCTGCGCAAGGTCACGCAACACCTCGCCATCAGTGAAGCCTCACAGCGCCGCCTCTTTTTCGAGCAGCAGGTGCAGCAGGCCAAGGAAGACCTCAGCAACGCCGAAGTTGCGCTCAAAGAAACGCAGCAGAAGACCGGCATGTTCCAGCTCGACAGTCAGGCCAAGGCCATCATCGAGGCCATCGGCAACCTGCGCGCCCAGGTCGCTGCCAAGGAAGTTCAGCTCCAGGCCATGCGGTCATTCGCCACCGAGCAGAACCCGCAGCGCATCCTGGTCCAGGAGCAGGTAGTAGGCCTCCGCGAACAACTGCGCAAGCTCGAAGGAGAGGAAGGAGGAGAAGGCGATCCCATAGTAGGTACGGGCAAGATCCCCGGCGTCGGCCTCGAGTTCGTCCGCAAATATCGCGACGTCAAGTACTACGAGACCATTTTCGAACTCCTTGCCAAACAGTACGAAGCCGCCAAGATCGACGAATCGCGCGAAGCCGCGGTGATTCAGGTGCTGGATCAGGCAATGGAGCCGGACCGGAAGTCTTCTCCCAAGCGTTTGGTAATCGTTGTTGTTTCGACTGCGGTTGCTTTCCTAGGTGCCGTTTTTTTTTGCATCTGTAAGCAAGCTCTTGCGAATGTTCGGCAAGATCCGAAGCGCGCCGCGCGGATTGAAATCCTTCGACACTATTTTAGAATTCGCGGAGCCCGCGAGCATAGCAGGCTGTGACCGTCAGCGGTTCGCATTGCGGGCTTGAGTGGTGAGTTTGGAGAGGAAACCGTGAAGCAGAAGAGAGCACTTATCACAGGCATCACTGGCCAGGATGGCGCATATCTGTCGGAGTTCCTCTTAAAAAAGGGCTACGAGGTGCATGGCGTAAAGCGCCGTACGTCGCTGTTCAACACCGATAGAATCGATCACCTATACGAAGACCCGCATGTAAGTGATCGTAGGTTTGTTCTCCATCATGGCGACTTAACGGATTCCTGCAGTCTGATACACATCATGCAGAAGGTGCAGCCCGACGAGGTGTATAACCTTGGCGCGCAGAGCCATGTCGCGGTCTCCTTCGAGCAGCCCGAGTACACTGCCAATGTTGACGCAATCGGAGCACTCCGAGTACTCGACGCCATTCGCATCCTCGGCATGGAGAAGAAAACCCGTTTTTACCAGGCTTCCAGTTCCGAGCTGTACGGGCTGGTCCGGGAAACTCCTCAAACGGAGAAGACGCCCTTCTATCCGCGCTCACCGTATGCGGTTGCCAAGCTCTACGCTTACTGGATTACCGTCAACTACCGCGAGTCTTACGGGATGTATGCCTGCAACGGAATCCTCTTCAATCATGAATCACCCGTTCGAGGCGAAACTTTTGTGACGAGAAAAATCACGCGTGCCCTCGCACGGATAAAGCTTGGACTTCAGGACTGCCTCTATCTCGGTAACCTGAATTCTCTTCGAGACTGGGGCCACGCCAAAGACTTTGTCGAGATGCAGTGGTTGATGCTGCAGCAGGATGAAGCCGAAGACTTCGTAATTGCCACAGGTGAACAGCATAGCGTTCGTGAATTCGTCGAGATCGCTGCAGCCGAGGTAGGCATCAACGTCGATTGGACCGGCAGCGGTATCCACGAGAAAGGTCTAGACGGTGCCGGCAGGGTGATCGTCGCAGTCGATCCGCGATATTTCCGGCCTGCCGAAGTCGAGGCATTATTGGGCGATGCGTCCAAGGCCCATCAGAAGCTCGGGTGGAAGCCGCGTACGAGTTTCAGGCAGTTAGTTCGCGAGATGATGCAAGAAGACCTTATCTCCGCGGAGCGTGACGATCTCGTGAAGCGAAACGGCTACAAGGCCTATGACTACCACGAATAGTCCAGCACTGCTCAATGCACGGATCTACGTGGCAGGACACCGAGGTCTGGCCGGCTCCGCAATTTTGCGTGCGCTGCAAGCGGCCGGGGCCCCAAATGTAATTACTCGGACCCATGCTGAGCTCGACTTGACCGACGGATCAGCGGTCCGCGCCTTTTTTGTACAAACCCAACCAGAGTATGTGTTTCTCTCTGCGGCAAAGGTCGGCGGTATTTTGGCTAACTGGAAAAGGCCTGCCGAGTTCATCCGTCAAAATCTGGCGATTCAGACAAACGTAATTCATGAAGCCCATTGCACAAAAGTAAAGCGACTGCTCTTCCTTGGTTCCAGTTGCATCTATCCGCGTGATTGCCCCCAGCCAATGAAAGAGAGCTGTTTGCTTACGGGACCGCTGGAGTTTACGAATCGCCCTTACGCGGTTGCCAAAATCGCGGGTATTGAGATGTGTTGGTCGTACAACCGTCAATACGGCACGCGTTTCATTGCCGGCATGCCGACCAACCTCTATGGTCCGAACGACAATTATGACTTAAATTACTCCCACGTTCTTCCTGCGCTCATCCGTAAATTTCACGACGCCAGACAGCGAAATGCTAGAGAGGTTACAGTTTGGGGTAGTGGAGGCGTTCATCGTGAATTCTTGCACAGTGATGACATGGCTCAGGCTTGTGTGTTTCTGATGATGCTTCCTGACGAGTTATTTGATCGCATAGTGCATTCAGAGTCATGCGCGCCGTTAGTAAATATTGGCTTCGGGCGTGACTGCACCATAGCGGAATTGGTGGAGATGATTCGAGAGACAGTCGGGTTTGACGGAGAAATCAGATACGATGCCAGCAAGCCGGACGGCACACCCAAGAAGCTGCTGGACATCACCAAGATTAGAGAGCTCGGTTGGCATCCGAGAATCGAGCTCCAAGACGGCCTGAGGGCAGTCTATCAAGAATATCAGGGGCGCTCTTTCCGAGAAGAGATGCGGTGCAACTGACTATGGGCCTATTAACAGTGAACAGATTGGCCGCAGCCTTTCGGATTCGACAGTTTGATCTCGAATGCGCCGATGCGCGTGCAGACGAGCGGCACCGTCGCGCAACTTTAACGGGATTAACAGCCGCGATTGCCCGAATCGTCGCAGTCGCTACATCCCTAATCACGGTTCCAATTACTCTCTCTTACCTTGGGGCAGAGCGCTTTGGCCTCTGGATGGCAATCAGCTCCGTTTTAGCAATCATGAATTTTGCTGATCTCGGGATCGGCAATGGTGTCATGAACGCTGTCGCGGACGCCCACGGCAAGAATGATATCCAAGGTATACAGGTAGCGATTACTAGCGGTATGGCTGTGCTCGTTGGCATCGCAGCTTTACTTTTGGCCGCGCTTGCTGTGACATACTGGCAGGTCGATTGGGCTTCCCTATTCAATGTCCGTTCCCCGATAGCCAGGATTGAGGCCGGCCCAGCGTTACTTGTGGCTGCCGTCTTCTTTGTCTTGAACATTCCTGCGGGATTGGTGCAACGCGCGCAAATGGGCCTGCAGGAGGGGTTTCGCAGCTATGTATGGCAGTTGGCTGGTAGCTTGACCGGATTAAGCGGTGTTCTTCTAGCGGTCCACTGGCATGGTGGTCTCCCATGGCTGCTGTTTGCGCTTGCTGGGTCCCCCGCGATTGTCGCAATCATGAACGGCTTCGTCTTCTTCGGTTGGATGAGACGCGACTTGCTGCCTTCGCTGACCTCGGTCTCGCGCAGCGGAATTTCGAAGGTTGGCCGTCTCGGAGTTTTGTTTTTTGTATTGCAACTTGTCGTTGCCCTGGCATTCTCTTCAGACAACTTCATTGTTGCGCGAGTCTTGGGGCCAGAGGCCGCGACTCAGTACGCTATTCCGCAACGCATGTTCATGCTAGTTTCCGTCATGCTTGCAATGCTGATGGCGCCTCTCTGGCCAGCCTACGCCGAGGCGATCTCACGTGGTGATACGCATTGGGTGCAGAAAACGTTGGTACGTTCTCTGAAGTTGGTGACGCTGGTGGCAAGTGCAGCGGTTTTGGTCCTGGTTTGCTTCGGCAAGCAGATCATCCATCTGTGGGTGGGTAAAAAGGTCAGCGTTAGCCTCTTGTTGCTCTCCGGATTGGCGGTATGGACTCTCTTCGATGTTGCCGGGAATGCAGTAGGAATGTTTCTAAACGGCGCGAGCGTGATCCGATACCAAGTGATCGTCTCTCTCATATTCAGTACCCTTTGTCTCAGCGCCAAGATTTACGCAGCCCGTCATTTCGGTATCGCTTCGCTTCCTTGGGCAACCGCAAGTACATACTGCTTGGCAGTCGCCGCCCCCTATGCAATTCTACTACCCCGACTACTTCGCCGCGTACACGAAGAACGCGCTTCTTCGGTTGGCGTATAGCTTGATCCAGTACTTAGAAGATTCAATTTGACGGATCTTTCACAGTGGATTGTCTTAACCACTATTCAATCGTCTGGTCAAGCGATTGGGCGTAATTTCCCAGGTTTCAGAGGAGCGTTATCTGATTCTCGCCGCGTACAGCTATATCCGTTTTAGCACTATGAATTCGCGAGGGAGAATTACATGAAGACTTCCGGCGTGATGACCACTGAAGAGGCTGTTTCAGAGATTCGGTCTGATCCGCAACTAGCGGACTTAGTTGAGCAGTGCTACTGGGATAAAGACGTTTTTTCGGCTGCGAAACGGTTTCATAGATCGGCTGAGTGGCGTGCCGTTCTTCGCCTTCTCGAATACCGCCTCAACGGCGGAACCGTCCTTGACCTCGGAGCTGGAACCGGAATTGCCAGCTATGCCTTTGCTGAGTCAGGTGTGCGTTGCGTTTATGCTCTCGAACCTGACCCGAGTTCTGAAATCGGGAATGGCGCAATTGCTAAACTGCGACATCCCGTTATCAAAATTCTCTCTGCATTCGGAGAGTGCATTCCCCTACCTTCCAGATCGGTTGATGTCGCCTACTGCCGTCAGGTCTTGCATCATGCGGCTTCTCTACCAGCGATGGTGGAGGAAGTCCGGCGGGTCCTTAAGCCGAACGGACTGTTTGTCGCCACCCGTGAGCATGTCGTCTGGAGCAAACGGGAGAGGCGGCGTTTTCTAGCAGATCATCCCATCCATCAAAAGGCAGGCGGGGAAAACGCCTTCACGCTGCGTGAATATCGCTCAGCCTTCGAAAACGCTGGATTCTCCTTCCGGGTGCTGCGTCCGTGTGATTCCATCATCAATGCTTTTGGATATTTCCCGGTTTCTGATGAGGATACGCTACGGTCATTTCCAGAGCGGCGACTGCGCGAGAGGTTTGGTTTTTCCTTTCCCGTCTTCGAAGTTGCTTTTCGCTGGCGCATGAACCGACTGTCGCCAGGAATGATGTACACATTCATTGGTTCCTGTTAGTTCGCAACGCCACAATCTTCCTCTGCGCTGACAAGTCGGTGCACTAAGTTTCGTGGGCCTGCGGCCAGGCTCATGCGTCACCATAGAGGAACACGTGACATAGAGAAATACTTGGCATAGTGGCAATGATGCACGACATCATCAAGCTAGTTCGCAGAATAGCTCAGTATTGAGGTATCGCTGGTTGCAAACACCGCCGCGATGGCAACGCATATTTCAGTTTGTAAGTGCTGCTTGTGTTGTAAGGTTCCTGTTTGGTTTGCAAAGACACCGAAGTTGATATTGTCGTCTTGTTTGTACACTGATCTGCAGTGATTTAGGAGCGCTGAGTGAAAAAAACTGTATGTGTTTGCGGATTAGGATTTGTGGGTCTCACTCTTTCAGTCACTTTGGCGAAGATGGGATTCGACGTCGTAGGAGTAGAGAAGAATGCGGATACTGCTCGGAGCTTGCAAAATGGCCAGCCCCACTTTCACGAGCAAGGACTTGAGGTGGCACTCCGGACTTATCTAGCGCGAGGTTTGAGTATTCACACCCACATCCCTCGTCGTGCAATTGATATATTCGTCATAGCGGTCTCTACACCGCTCAACGAGGATCTTCAGCCCACGCTTACTTACCTGATCGAAGCTGTCCAGAGCATTCTTCCTCATCTCAAAGCCGGAGCTCTAGTCATCCTGAGGAGCACTGTTCCGGTGGGAACGACGCGAAGTATCGTGCTACCCCTCCTAGCTTCGACTGGAATCGATGTTCGAGTTGCCTTTTGCCCAGAGCGGACCATCGAAGGGAAGGCGCTCGAAGAGCTAGCTCGTTTACCACAGATCATCGGCGGTTTAGATACAGACAGTGTCCGTGACGCTAGTGAGCTGTTCCGAAAAGTGACTCCAGTTGTGATTGAAGTGTCCTCTCTGGAGACTGCTGAGATGATAAAGCTGATCGACAACTCGTTTCGCGATTACATGTTCGCTTTCAGCAATGACTTGGCGATGGCCTGTTCTGCCTTGGGCGTGGATGCAAGCGAAGCTATACGCGCTGCCAATACCGGCTATTCCAGAAACAACATACCGGTTCCCGGACCGGTTGGAGGGATCTGCCTGACGAAGGACCCTCGGATATTGGGATGGAGCGCTGGCCAAGCCGGCTACCAGCTGAGAATAAGCTCCCGCCCGATTCACGAAGCATATCTAAACTTCATCGTAGATAGATGTGAAGACGCAGTGAATCAAATCGGGAAACAGCTAGCAGACTGCAAAGTTTGTATTTCCGGTCTGGCATTCAAGGGAAACCCACCAACCGACGACTTGCGAAACTCGCCTTCACTCGATGTTTTGCAGAAATTACGAGCAAGAATGCTCCCTTCCGCGCGCATGTATGGTCACGACTTCGTCGTTACGGATCAGTCAATTCGCTCCCTGGGCCTCATTCCCGCTCAACTGGAAGAACTGGATGGGATCGACCTTCTGGTGATAGCGACCAATCATGCGCAGTATTCCCGATCAGACATGATCAAGGTTGTGCAGGGCCTCAACCGACCAGCCGTGATATGCGACATGTGGAGAGTGTGGGATATGAATTTGATCGCATCGCTAGACGGCATTATGTATCTCTCCGACTCGGTTGAGGTTGCTCCCACCTCAGCTATGGCCCGCATGTCTGGAGTTTCAGCATGAAGGGAAAAGCCGTCCTGGTCACGGGCGGTACCGGATTCCTCGGGTCTGCATTGGTGAAGGCGCTGGTTCAGGAGGGGTACCGGGTCACCGTCTTAGATGACAATTCTCGCGGAGATCCTAAGCGGATTGCAGGCTTACCGCACGTCGACGTGGTCGTGGGCGACGTTCGGGACAAGTTGACGGTTGAGCTTTTGGTATCGAGATCAGAATGTGTGTTTCATCTGGCTTCAGTCAATGGCACTAGATTGTTCTATGAGACTCCAAGCCATGTTCTTGAGGTCGGCTTGATAGGCACAATGAACGTGCTATCAGCTGCCGCAAAGCACAAGGTAGCTGAAGTGCTGTTTACTTCGAGCTCTGAGGTCTACGGTGAACCGTCCTTGATCCCCACACCCGAGGCAGAGAGTGCCAAGATAGCAGATGTTAGTAATGCACGATTCAGCTATGCCGGCATGAAGCTTGCTGGCGAGATTGCAGTTGTGCAGTTCGCAAGGGAACATGGCTTTCGTGGGCTTGTAATACGTCCTCATAATGTTTACGGTCCCGACATGGGATATGACCATGTTGTTCCAGACCTGATTCGAAAGCTCTGGATTTCGAGTCGAGAAGGCCGTAGCCGAAGGGCCGAGTTGGTGATCGAAGGCACAGGAGAGGAAACACGCGATTTCTGTTACATAGACGATTTCATTTCAGGGATGATGCTCTGTTGGCAGAGCGGACGAGAGTCGTCACTTTTCCATGTAGGTACTCAGAGAGAAACATCGATTCGGAGTCTGGTTTCAGAGCTTTCAGCGATTTCAAACATTGAGATTACGGTTATTCCAACCAAACGAAGGCCCGGTAGCCCAGTGCGTCGATCCGCGGATATTAGTGCCTTGGCCAGTCTGGGGTACAAGCCTAAAATCTCGCTTCGAGAGGGTCTTACTAGAACCTGGGAAGATTACGTACGCCGTTTTCAATCTGAATCTCTCGTAGGAGAGTGCGTGTCGTAAACATGGCCTCTGAAAAGTTAAAAGTCGGAATTGATGCTCGTCTCGACAACCCGCGTCAGGGCATTGGGACCGCGATCATAGGACTGGCTAAAGGTTTCGGATCGCTACCTGCTTCAGAAGACGAGTACTGGTTCATAATGCATTCAGATAACACGGAGTGGTTGCGGCCGTACATGGGGCAGAACTGTAGAATCTTTGAAGTTCCACGAGCGCCAGGTACCCGTCCTTTCGGCAAGAGAACTCTGCGACAAAGGCTTTGGAAGAGGATCACAAGTCTAACTACTAGATCCGCATCTGGTTTTGAAGTGGCTCCCTCTTCGGTAGAAGAATTCGGCTTCGACGTTATCCATTTCACTACTCAGTTAGGGTTTGTAACAACGGTACCAACAATTTATCAACCATGGGATCTCCAGCACTTGCATCTGCCAAAGCTATTTTCTCGCCGTGAGTGGGAGCGTCGCGAACGCGAGTACAGGTTCTTTTGCGAGCAGGCATGCCTCGTGTGCGTGCAGACCGAATGGGGTAAGCGTGACTTGTGTGACCAATATGGCCTTCCCGAATCTAAAGTCGTTGTGGTGCCAGGGGCATCTGTTCTACAAGCCTATACCCCACCTACTCAGAGTGAAATCGACGCGACACTGCGCAAGCACGGGATACCCTCTGAGTTCTTTTTCTATCCAGCAGTAACGTGGCCTCATAAGAATCACTCTGTCTTGCTACGTGCCTTAGCGAAGCTTAAGGAGGAGCATGATTATCGCGCTCACCTTGTGCTTACGGGAGATCTAACGACCTTCTCGAAAGTCTTGCGCCGGGAAGCTCGACAATATGGAATTTCCGATCAAGTCAGCTTTCTTGGCTTCGTGTCTGCCGCCGAAATTCAGTGTTTTTATCGTCGCGCTCGCGCCTTGGTGTTCCCGAGTAAATTCGAAGGATGGGGCTTTCCAATATTTGAGGCTTTCCAAAGTGGCTTGCCTGTGATCTGCTCGAACGCGTCGGTTCTGCCCGAAGTCACCGCAGGAGCCGCATCGTTGTTGCCATCGGAAGATGCTGCCGGTTTTGCGCACGCAATGATTCGAGTGCACACTGATGTAGTCATGCGTGCCGAGCTTGTACGAAAAGGATTTGATCGTGTCCAGTCTCTGTCTTGGGAACGAACTGCCGACATTATGCAGAAACACTATGCGAGCTTGGCGCACGGCCATTCTGGGATGGGCGATACTGTGCCGCTTCACGATGTCTTACCTGAACGGGTGGTCTCCGCCATTTGAGCTGTTGTTGAACAACGCGAATCGTCGACTACCATGAATTCACAAAGCTCTACACCGACCGCAGATAAAGTCAGACCCACAATCCCGCTGATTTCAATCATCATAGTGGTGCGGAACGGCAAGTCGACACTAGCAAGAGCAATCGAGAGTATCTCGCGTCAGAGCTTTAAGAACTTCGAACTCATCATCGTGGATGGTGTTTCGACTGACGGTACGCTAGACGTAATCGGCGCGAACAATCAGGTAGTTCATAACTGGATTAGTGAGCCCGACCGAGGAATCTACGATGCCATGAACAAAGGGGTAGGACTTGCCCGAGGTGAATGGGTCTATTTTCTCGGGTGTGACGACGTTCTGCTCGAATGCCTCGGGCAAGTCGCTGTTCGCCTAGTGGACAAGCGCGCAATATATTACGGCAACGTAGTGAAGACTGGCAGCGAAACAGTTTACGATGGCAAATTCAGCTCGTGGAAACTACTGCGAAGAAACATTTGCCATCAGGCCATGTTTTATCCACGAAGTGTCTTTGATAGACACCAATTCAGTCTTTCTTATCCTCGGCTTGCGGACTGGGAATTCAATTTGCGGTGCTACGCCGACGACAAGCTTCGCTTCGAATACATCCCCGTTGACATTGCCCGCTACAACGACGTTACTGGTGTTAGCGCTACGGCTAAAGATCAACAGTTCATTCGGGATCAAGCTCGAATAATCCGCGAGTGCCTTCCGCTCGGATGCTATGCCTGGTATTGCGCCAAACAGTCAGCGCACAAATTCAACCGACTGCTTTTCAGATGACATACCTAGAGTTTCTACAAGAATTATCGCAACACCCGGTTGTTTATCTAGTCTTGTTGGTCGTAACCGTCTGGGCATACTTATTCTTGCTGCGAAAACGCATCTACTCAATATCTGATCCACTGTTTTTTGCGGCGCTCTACTCGGCTCTTGCCGCGACGGCAGTTTGGTATATGTGTTGGCGCAACCTGATCGAGACCACATATGTTCTCCAATTTGCTGCTACAGAAGTAGCGTTTATCTTCGGTATTCTAGTGTTTCCGTGCTTTAACGGCCAAGGCTCCGCATCCACGTCAGTCTATCGTAACAATAAGCCTTTCTTTTCGCTTCTTTACATCGTGTCGAGCGGAATGTTCGTGATTGCGCAGATCGCGGTTTACAGCATCAGAGGAATACCGATTTTTTACGCGAGCCGCCTTCAATATTACGCCGAAGGTGGCGGACTGGGCATCTTTGATCGCATTCTTAGTGTTAGCTCTTTTTTCTGCTGGTATCTCATCATCTATCGCTTTGCTTATCGCATAAAGATAAAATTCTGGCCTAGGTTACTTGACCATGCAGTACTTTGGGCGCTAGTTTTTTCTGCTGTGCTCTCAGGTAGCAAATCAACATTTCTAACCGTTGTTTTTGTGATCTTTTACTTTCGGTTATTGCATCGGCAAGATCCCGATTGTGCAATTGAGTTTCGGGATGAGCTTGCGAAGTGGCAGAAACGAATCATTATCGCAGCTTGCTTTGCTTTCGTCAGTGTGATGGCCTTCGAAGTCCATTCGAGTTCTTACACCTTACTCGTTATTGAAACGTCGCAGAGATTGAGTGCCTTCGGTGATACCTTTTTCATGGCTTTCCCCACACATCTAGTTGAGAGTCTCTCAGGAAAGCATCCTCTGTTGGCCATCTTTGGCGGCGTGCTAGTGATGTTTAGGCTCGTATCGCCGGCGGATCTGCCCGAAAACGTAGGTTTTCAATTGTACCGAGGAGTGTATGGATTCGACGCGTTTGTTGGACCAAATCCACGTCACAATTTAATGGGTTTAGTTTATTTCGGAATCGTTGGCAGTATCTTTTATTCCCTGACTTTAGGCCTACTGGTTGGCTTTCTACGGAATGTCGTAATACGCTGGATGAAACCGGGAAATACGATCGAACCCCTTTTTGCATTCCTTGCTGTCTCTTGCGTTTCGGTTAGTACTGATATAGCAATTTTTATGAAGGACGTGAGCAGTGCGCTCATGGTAGTCCCAGTCATGTATCTTCTTGCGTTTATTCTTGACTTGGCCCTGGCACAACCAGTGGCGCTTAGACCGAACGCCGCCACGTTTCTGCCCTAGTGCCGCTAAGTCGCTAATGGATGAGCAAGTAGTTGCCTGATTCAGTAAATCCACCTGTTCTATGAAACCTTCTGCCGTCACTTCGGAAAAACGTATAACCGAGCGGTCGGAAGCACTCATTGAAAAAGTCTTGAGGGTGATAATTGAAGCGCTGCGCGAAATCGACCACGCTCTCAACAAGGACCGCTGGTGTAGATTCTCTCAATATCCGTTTGGCTCCACGAAAGACGAACAGTTCTGCGCCTTCAACATCGCACTTGATGAAGCTAGCTCGTCCAGCGACTACTTCGTCTAACGGAACTACCTCGCATGAGAACTGATGTCCTGCAGATCCTTGGTGTGCCCAACCCCACTGTGGAACACTCTTGTCGATCGGCACGCCGAAAGAGAGTTTACCGCGGGATTCTCCGCACGCTACGTTATGTGTAGTCACATTGGTTAGTCTGAGCGACTCAACTGTGTGCCGTAGCACGAAATAATTGGGAGGGATAGGTTCGAAGCAGTGTACGCGTCCGGAAGCCCCAACCATCTTAGAAAGATGAAATGCATAGAGTCCGTGATTCGCTCCTACATCAATCACAGTTTCGCCGTCTCTCACAATTTCTCTCACGCGCTCGATCTCTGGCTCCCACCGCTTGCCATTCGCGATATCACGAGACGCGACGTAGGCGTTGATGTGAACGTACCAAGATTGTGGCAGGACGGACAAGGCGCGTTTTATCACAGCTCTGGAATTCATAATTGCCTAGAAATATTAGCACTGCAGGAAAAGCTGAGTGCTTGAATCGAAAAGTTGTGACTCGTTCCTCCATAACGAGTCAGAAGGAGATTGTCGTGTCTTTGCCGATCGTCTACGCAATACTTATTAATTGGAACGGTGAGAAAGATACAATTGCGTGTCTGGAGTCGCTACTGACAGTAAATTACGCTAGTCTCCATGTGTTGATTTCCGATAATGGATCACGACCAGAATCAATCGCAGCTATTCGTGAGTGGATAGCCGAAAATCTTGCTGTGGGAAGATTATGGAAAGGGATCGGATCGTGCGAAATTCTAGAGAACGGGCGAAATTTAGGCTTCACAGGCGGAAATACCATCGGTATTCACTATGCCCTGAAGCAAAATGCCGATTATGTGTTGTTTCTGAATAACGACACAATTGTGACACCCAATTTCCTTAAACCTATGGTCGATGTTGCGGAATGCGACAAAAACGTTGGGATTGTTGGGTGCAAGATTTTCTATGCTGATTCGGACCCTGGTGGCAGACACAGAATATGGTCGCTCGGTGGCTACTCATTTCGGCACGGTATGCCGATAAATATCGGCGCTGGAGAACTGGATCGTCCAGAGTGGAAAGGCGTCAGAGAGCAGACATTAATCAACGGGTGCTGTATGTTAATCAAACGTGCTGTCGTGGAGACGGTCGGAGTTCAGGATGATCGGCTGTTCTTTGGCATAGATGACGTTGAATATTCGTTTCGAGCAGCCCAGAAAGGCTGGAAGAATGTCATCGCATGCAATGCAGAAATCTATCACGCAGCATCGCGATCAGTTGTACCTCGCTCCGGGCTTCAAGTCTATTACCTTTTTAGAAACATACTCTTCTTCCGTTGCAATTCATTTCCGGTATGGCGCAATTTAGATTTTGTTTTCTTCTTTCTCGTGAGGTATGTGTTTGTCGCTTCGCTATATCGCTTGTTGACGGGACGTAACAAAGTGAACCATGGTGTGATGTTGGCGATTTGGGATTTTGTGCGAGGTCAGATGGGAGAATGCCGTCACGCCTCGAGCCTGGTTGCGACATAGTTCCGGTTCGTGAACATCTTATACGATCATCAGGTTTTTTCATTGCAGGACGCTGGTGGCGCGTCTCGGTACTACTTTGAATTGCTCAAGTGTTTTGCGAATATCCCTAATATTGAAGTGCAAACGCTAATAGGCTTTAACTCCTCTGTCATGCCTCTCGCGTCGGTGACAAGCTCAAGTATCCGAGTTAGGTCAATCAGGAGTAGCATTCCTCCTGGGGTGCTGCGCTATGCCGCCAACGAGGCTCTTTCGATAGCCTGCAAAACATTTTCAGGGCGATTTGATATCTACCATTCGACACTCTATCGATTTATACCGACAGTGACTGCGCGTCGCAGGTTTGCTACTCATCATGATTGTGTACATGAACGTTTTCCTCAGCTCTTTAGAGATGTAAAAAGGATCCTTCGGGCGAAGAGGAAGCTGTTTGAAAAGGCGGATGGAATAATTTGTGTCTCCGAATCTAGTCGCCGCGATCTCGAGGAGTTTTATGGAATCGCGCGCGACCGCACTCGAGTGATACACCACGGCTTTAGTCCCTTGCCATGTTGTGCGTCTGCTGAAGAGCAATTACGCACAGCTACCCGCCGGGAGTATATCTTGTTTGTTGGTTCCAGGGCGGCTTACAAGAATTTCCCAACATTGCTAAGGGCGTTTCGTGCCACTGAGGTATTCAAATCCTATGATCTTGTCACGGTTGGCGGTGGACCGTTCACGGAGGCGGAGCAGACGCTTTTTCGAGAACTAGAAGTCGAAGAAGCTGTCGTTGGCATACCAAAAGCCTCCGATGCTTTGTTGTCGGCGGCATATGGCGGCGCGACACTCTTTGTCTATCCGTCGCTGTATGAAGGTTTCGGATTTCCTCCGCTCGAAGCCATGAGTAGAGATTGCCCGGTACTTGTAACAAGGAGTTCCTCGCTACCCGAGATCTGTATGGATGCCGCTCTTTATTTCGAGCAGGGATGCGAGGAGTCGCTTTCTAGAGAGTTGTTGCGGTCTCTGTCTGATACTGAAGCGCGGGAAGCGGCCATCAACCGAGGGAAAGAGATCGTCAAGCTGTACAGCTGGAGACGATGCGCGGAGCAAACTCTAGATTATTACCGGGAGTGTCTCCGGAATTAGTGTACATACGGTAGGAATAATTCCAAATGAGAATCATAAATCAAGTTCTTATCACCGGCGGTTGTGGCTTTATCGGACTTCATTTAGCTGAGCGACTTTCGCAGGACGAATACCGAGTTCGCCTGATGGACAATCTTAGTTCCCAAATCCATGGAGCCGTACCTTATCTCGCAGGTGCTTCAATCCTCCAGGCTCCGAACGTGGAATTGCTGCGTAGTGATGTGCGAGTTCGACGCGACTGGGAGGAGGCTCTTAAGGGAGTCGAGTGCGTCATTCATTTCGCAGCGGAAACTGGTACTGCGCAGTCCATGTATGAGATTGAACGCTATACGAATACAAACGTACTCGGTACCGCATTGTTGATGGACATTCTCGCGAACTCAAAGCACGGCGTGAAGAAAGTTATCCTGGCCTCTTCTCGATCCGTGTATGGCGAAGGAGCCTACGAGTGTGACGGTTGTCGAACTGTTTATCCGGACTCACGATCCGAGGAACAGCTGTCCAGCAAGCATTGGGATCTGTTGTGCCCGACATGCTGCGGTCCAATCCAGCCTAGGGCGACTTCCGAAGATGCCAGGACGCGCCCGGCTTCAATCTATGCGGCGACCAAACTCGCGCAGGAGGATATCGTGCGAATCGCCGGGATTGCGCTTGGCATCGGGACGGTTGTCTTCCGCTTCCAGAACGTTTACGGGGAAGGGCAATCGCTTAGGAATCCATACACCGGGATTCTGTCGATCTTTTCTAACCGCATCCGGCAAAACTTACCGATCTACCTCTTCGAAGACGGAGAAGAGTCACGTGACTTCGTCCATGTTTCCGATGTTGCAAAGGCTGTCGCATTGGCGATCGAATCTGATCGCGCGGCGGGGATGACGCTCAACGTGGGTAGCGGGCGACCCACGTCGGTGCGGAAGATCGCGGAAACTCTGAAGAAATCTTTTGCCGACAGATCTGAACCAATTGTTTCAGCGCAATACCGCCTCGGGGACATAAGACACTGCTATGCGGATCTCTCAAACATTGCTTCTATTGGCTTCGCACCGGAAATAGAGCTTGAAGACGGACTGGACAGATTCGTCGACTGGGTTAAGACCCAGCCGGTCGAAGTCGACGGACTAGAGCGGGCTAACAATGAATTGGCAGAACGAGGACTGATGGCCAAAGCCGCCGTATGCTGAAGGAATTTCTATACGCGGACCTGGAGCGGCAGTTCGACCTGGAAGGTCATCCGGGGAAAAAGGCAAGTGTGGGTAGAGTGCTTAAGAGGCTCCTACACCCCAGATTTCTTCCGTTGGTGCTCTGCCGCTGCGCGCGCGCGGCGTTCTTGCGCCGGGTTCCTGCATTACCGGGTATCTTCACGTACTTGAACATTGTTCTATTCGGGTTGGAAGTTTCGCCTCGTTGCCAAATTGGTCCGGGGCTTTTCCTTCCTCATACGAACGGCACTGTGTTGGGCGCCTATCGTATAGGTGCGAACGCGACCATATACCAAGGAGTTACCCTTGGCGCCAAAACGCTCGATATGGGTTTTAGTCACGAACTGCGACCCAGCATTGGCGATTGCGTCCTGATCGGCGCGGGAGCAAAAGTGCTGGGCGGCATTTACATCGGCGACCATGTAACCGTTGGAGCTAATTGCGTAGTTCTCGCGGATGTCGCCCCATTTCAGACCGTAGTTGGAATCCCTGCGCATGCCATTGGAACTGAGGCCTTGACGAATTGACTATGCAACCCACTCTTGATTTAACAATCATCATCCCTAACTACAACACAAACAGTTTACTGAAACAGTGTCTTGCGTCCATTTACGAGCACACGACTGGCATAAAGTTTGAAGTAATTTGTCTGGACGAAAACTCTCCAGATGGCAGCGCCGAGATGGTTTTGAAGGAATTTCCTCAAGTCATCCTCGTTTGCAACGAGAGACCGAAATACTATGCTGCTAACAACAATCTTGGCTTGCAAATGTCGCGAGCGAGATATGCATGTCTTTTGAATAGTGATACCAAGATAACGGCAGATGCATTCACTGCTCTCGTGACGTTCATGGACGAGCACCCCGAAGCCGCTTCGTGCGGCCCTAAGCTTCTGAATCTCGACGGATCCGTCCAGCATTGCATACGCCACTTCGCGGGCCTTTCGACAATGATCCTTCACGGCCTGAACTGGCACAGACTGTTTCCCGACGGGCGCTTCGCAGACAACTACTATGCATTGCGCTTCGACTACTCGAGAGCGCAGGTTGTGGATAACATTGGTACCACCGCGTACGTGATCCGCCGCTCAACCTGGGAGTCTGCGGGCATGCTGGATGAACGGTTCCCTCATTTTCAAGTCGACATTGCCTACAATCTCATGTTGAAGAGGAAGGGATTTCACGTGTACTACACACCCTGCGCTGAAGTGATCCATTACGGTGGACAAAGCATTAATCAGCAAGCAAAAAGTAAAATACGTGAATTGCACGAGGCATTGGCGAAATTCAATGATATCTATGACTATTTTGGCGTCAGCCGGATTTCAAAACTCCTAGTGAGGATTGCTATTCGATGCCGATACATCATCAAGCTGGCGGAATACTACGTTAGTTCGGACAAGAGGGTCATTAAGAGCCCCGGAGCCCCTCGGTTGCAGCTAGGAACGGAAGCCCACTCCCGATTTGTTCCACACAGGGATTCCACGGTTACGACGAGAACGCAAAGCACTTAATCAGTTCATCGCGTGGCATGTGGATATTTTTTTCACCATCTGTTTGTAATGTGTTAGTACTTTCACGCGCCCTCCTGAGCCACTGAGGGCGGCTGTGGTCCCCTTGTTCAGTTCGGATTACCGCGCACCGAAATAGGACACCACAATGGGTCTCGTCTATCTCCTGATTTTTCTTGCATGTCTCATCGCTAGCCTTCTCCTCACCCGTTTCGTACGGAACATGGCCGTGACCAACGGCTGGGTAGCGGAGGCAAATTCCAGACGGCACATTCACCGGCTGGCTATTCCTCGCCTCGGGGGCATTGGCATTTATCTTGCCTTTGTCGTCGGGCTTGCTGCCGTTGCTTCGGTGAGCAGTTTTCTCCAGGCCGAAGCCAATTCGGGTTGGCATCTCTACGGACTGCTTTGGCCCGCGACCCTTATTTTCCTGTTGGGTCTTTGGGATGACGTTTGGCCAGTGAATGCGCGGGTCAAGTTCACCGTTCAGGCGATCGCTGCGGTTCTGCTCTATGCGGAAGGCTTCCGGATTCGGTACTTCTATTTGTTAGCGGGCGATAACCCGCTGTACCCGGTTGTATCGTTGGGACTGACCATTTTGTGGGTCCTCTGGATCACCAACGCCTTCAACTTGATCGACGGAATGGACGGTTTGTCGGCGGGCTCGGCGCTGTTTTCGACTGCGGTTGTGTTTATCGTTTCCATTGCTTTGGGCAATGGGTTCGAGGCGCTGATCACTGCCGCGTTGGCCGGGGCGATACTCGGATTCCTGCGATACAACTTCAACCCCGCCAGTATTTTCCTGGGCGACTGTGGAAGCTTGTTCATTGGGTTCACTCTTAGTGCGGTGGCTCTGGCCGGATCACAGAAGGCCCCTACGTTGATTGCGGTCGCGATCCCTGTACTTGCCTTCGGTCTTCCTATTTTGGATGTCGTTCTGGCTGTGGCGCGACGATTCCTTCGCGGAAAGCCCCTTTTTGAGCCGGATGCAGATCACATCCATCACAAGCTGTTGAAGCGCGGGCTTTCGCATCGGCACGCAGTACTCGTTCTCTATGGAGTGAGCGCAGTCTTTGCCATGCTGAGCCTATTGCTGCTTTCACCATTTGGATACAAATGGGGAGTTGTCCTCGTTGTCGTAGCTGGTGGGGCCTTCCTGGGATTACATGAGTTGCGGTATCACGAGGTCTCGGAATTGCGCCGCGTCTGTCTTCGCTTCGCGCGACAGCGGCAAATCATCGCGAATAATCTCCGTATCATTCACGCTGTCGAATCACTTGAGCACTGCAAGTCGATGGCGGAGATCTGTATGACACTCACGGAGGCGCTGGAACCGGCCGGCTACAGCGGAATTGCCTTCAAGTCTGGCGAACTCAGCCAATATCCGTCATCGTTGATGACTCCCATGGTTGAAACTACCGATGGCGAATTTGTCTACTCATGGATCGACGGCGACCCTGGAAAGTATCCGTGGCGGCTTAGTTTGGAACTGGTGAACACCAGAGGCGAAGATTACGGCAATTTCTCCATCGTGCGATGCTCGTACGATGATCCGATCCTGATAGATGGGCACGTTTTTGCCGCGTCCTATAGATTCACTATGGCTATCGCCGATGCTGTAGAGCGGTCCATCAGCGAGATGTCTCGTTTGGTGAAAAAGCATGGCCAGCGCTTGAGTACTTCACCAGCAGATGCCGAGGTACTCGGCGTGGAGCCGGATGTGATACGGCCCATACCTCATAAGAGCGCAGGCATCGATGACGATTCGCAACAGTCGAGAGCGGCTAGTAACGGTTCGTAGAAATAAGCTATCAGCTGTCAGCGATCGGCTTTCAGCCAAAACAAAGAACAGAAGCTGCGCTTGAGTAAGCGCAGCTTTTTTATTTTGGGGTCACGACAAACGCAAGGTCCTTCGCGCCAAAATGCGCCGCTCAGGAGGACAGTCCTAAGTGGCGCCAACTTTTAATACGGCTCCAGCAAACCCGAACGGCGTTTCTGGATTCACAACTCTGGTCTGAGTTCCTGCTCAGTTCCGAAGGGTGGAATTCGTGTTTTTCCCCAGGTTTCGTGCCCTGTCCCTGGCCGGGATCCTGCTGTGTGCTCGAGTTGCTGCCTCCCAGGTTGCCGTCACCACCTTTCATAACGACGCGGCGCGTACCGGCGCGAACGTTCACGAGGGAGTTCTCACGCCGGCCAACGTTAACTCCGGCAGCTTCGGGCTTCTCTTCTCGCAAGCTATTACTACGTCCGCGGTGATCGGGAGCGGCGGAGTTTACGCCCAACCTTTATATGTCCCGAACGTAAGCGTCGGCGGGGCTCTGCACAATGTTGTCTACGTGGCGACTGAGCAGAACATGATCCTCGCCTTTGACGCTGACCAGAATCAGTCGGCCCTCTGGACCCAGCAGTATGGAGCGCCCATCCAGCCGCGACCGGGGATTCAGGACTACCTGGGCGATTCGATCGGCATTCAATCCACCCCTGCAATCGACGTAAGCACCGGGACGATGTACTTCGTCTCCGCAACCCAGGTCAACGGCGATGACGCTCACTTTCTCCACGCCGTGGATATCACAAATGGCGCCGAGAAATTTGGCGGACCGGTTCAGATTCAGGGCTCAGTGTCCGGAAGCGGGGACGGCAGCAGCACCGTCACCTTCAACGCCAACGTGCAGAATCAGCGTCCGGGGCTGCTGCTGGTGAATGGAACCGTCTATATCGCCTGGGGTTCATACGACGACGACACCAGCCTCGGAAACTATCACGGCTGGGTCATGGCGTACGCCGCTCGGACCCTTGCCCAGAAGGCTGTCTTCAACACCACTCCAAACGGCAGCCTGGGCAGCACCTGGGCTCTAGGCGCGCTGGCCGCCGATGCCGGCGGGAATATCTATGTCGGTTCCGCCAATGGTTCTACGGATTCCACGCAAAACAACTTCGCCGACAGCTACTTAAAGCTGAGCGGTTCAAATCTCTCTCTCTCGGATTACTTCACACCTTCTGACTGGGCAACCCTCAACGACAGCGATTATGACCTGAATGGCGGAGGCGCAGTAGTTCTGCCCGACCAGGCGGGCGCGCATCCGCATTTACTGGTTTGGGGCAGCAAGGGAGGCAAGATTTATCTGGTCGATCGCGACAACATGGGCCAGCTCGCTTCCAACGACAGTGGAATTGTGCAGTCGATTCAGGCGTGGAGCACCGATCCCTCTGCCCCCAATACCTGCCAGGGGCCCGAAGGAGATATGGATAACCAGTGCGTCCGTACCCTGCCTGCGTACTGGAATGGGAAGGTTTACTTCATCCCCCAGAATCAGGGCATTCAGGCGTTCAGCCTGAGCAACGGCCTGCTTTCAACTTCGCCGGTCTCGCAGGATACGAGCACGCCATACGGCCTTCGCGGAGCTGCGCCGGCTATCTCGTCGGCGGATGATTTCTCGAATGGAATCGCGTGGGCGCTGAAGACCGATCAGGACAGCACTGGCATGCCTCTGGCCCTGTACGCATACGACGCCAACAATCTCTCCAACATCCTGTACAACAGCAACCAGAATCCGGGCCGTGACCAGATGTTTCCCGGGTCGCTGTTTGCGGTTCCGACGATTGCAAACGGGAAGGTATACGTGGCCGGCAAAACCAAATTGTACGTTTTCGGCTTGCTTGCCGCTTTGAGCGGTCAGGCCCCTGCAGCGGCGGTCTCAGTGAATCCGGGTTCTGGCAACACGGTGACGGTTTCAACGGCGGCGTCCTCGGGCGGCAGCGGAAACATCGTCTCTTCGTGGATCGACTTTGGCGACGGCACCTCGGTCAACAAGACGACGGCCACTCACACCTACGCGAGTCCGGGGACATACAACGTCATCGCGACGGTCTACGACAATGTCGGCAGATTGTCGCGCGCGACGATGGCTGCGACAGTGAGCAGCGCAACGCCCACAGTCAATGGTGTGACTCCATCTTCCGGTGCCGGCACGAGCCAGACTTTTAGCTTCCAGTACTCGGATGGGAACGGCTATGGGGACATTCTGTCCGTGATGACGATAACCAGCGCGAATCTGGCTTGGCCGAACGGTTGTGGGACCATTTATGTGCCGCAGAACAATGCACTGTATCTGATGAACGATACGGGAACGGCGTGGTTGGGACCAGTGGCATTGGGGAGCGCGAACACACTGCAGAACAGTCAGTGCGGTATCGATGCGAGCCGGTCATCGGTTAACGGCGCGGGCAACTTGCTAACGGTGAATCTGGCCACGAGCTTCCAAGCGTCCTATATGGGGACAAAGAACATATGGGGTTGGGTGCAGAACCAGGCGGGAGCGAACTCTACGTGGATTCAACTCGGTACCTGGACACCGACCACCACGCCGGCGGCGGTGTCGGTAACGCCGAACGCGGGAAGCGGAAGCAGCCGCACGTTCAGCTTCCAGTACTCGGATGGGAACGGCTATGGGGACATTCTGTCGGTAATGACGATAACCAGCGCGAATCTGGGTTGGCCGAACGGCTGTGGGACCATATATGTGCCGCAGAACAATGCGCTGTATCTGATGAACGATGCGGGAACGGCATGGTTGGGACCAGTGGCATTGGGGAGCGCGAACACACTGCAGAACAGCCAGTGCAGCATTGATGCAAGCCGATCTTCGGTCAACGGTTCTGGCAATACGCTCACCGTGAATCTAGCCACGACTTTTCAGTCGTCCTTTAGCGGGACAAAGAAGGTGTGGGCCTGGGTGCAGAACCAAGCCGGAGCAAACTCGGGTTGGACACAATTGGGTACTTGGACAGTTTCGATGGCTAGCGCACAGTCCATTTCCCACATCATCTTCATGCTCCAGGAGAACCGCACCTTCGACAACTACTTCGGGATGCTGAATCCGTATCGGCAGGCAAATGGGTTCAGCGTTGGGGACGACGGGAAGACGTACAACGTCGATGGCATTGACGACAAGCTCTCGACGATCTCCAACACGAACGATGAAAACGTTACGTTCGGCCTCTTCAAATTGCAGACGACGTGCACGGACGGCATGTCGTCTGCGTGGCTGGAGAGTTATGGAGATGTGAACCGCTTCAACTTCGCGACCGATCGTTCGATCCTGATGGATGGCTTTGTACACACCGCCGAGGGTTATGCGAAGTCGTTTGGCCTCGGGGACACCGCGGGCAAGCGCGCGATGGGGTACTACGATGACACATTCCTGAATTACTACTACTACATGGCGTCGCAGTTCGCGATTTCGGACCGCTGGTTCTCGCCGGTGTCCAGCAAGACAATCTCGAACCGGCTCGCGACCATGACTGGGGGCACGACGCAGGGACTTGTGTACGATCCGGGAGAGAATGATGGGCTGCCGCAGCGCAACTGGAAGACGATCTTCGAGGAGCTCGATGGCGCGGGGGTCTCCTGGAAGATTTATTACAGCAATTTCGACACCGGAGACCCGTTCCCGGCGACGAGCTTCGGCAACTTCACCTACTCGAACAACTACATGCACGGCATGCCCTGCGATTCGCGGACGTCGCCAGTTAACGGTATTTGCATTGATACCAGCCACATTGCGCCGCTGAGCCAGTACTTCACCGACGTCCAGAATGGGACGCTGCCGAAGTTTTCGTATATCGAGCGGGGATCTGAGGATGGCACCGATGAGCATCCCAGCGCTGACATCATTCTGGGACAACAGCAGGTGGCGAAGATCGTGAACGCGTTGATGAATAGCCAGTCGTGGAAAGACTCGGTGTTCTTCCTGAGCTATGACGAGGGTGGAGGGCCTTATGACCATGTCCCTCCCGTTCCGGGACATTCAAATGACAATACGGCGGCTGCGTTAGCGGCGATTACGCCGGATATCAGCAGCATTGCAGTGAATCCGGATTCGTTTGGGCCGTGCCAGTCGCCATATGTCAACGGAGTCGCGCAGCCCACGGATCACTGCGATCTGCGGACGTATCCAACCTCTCCACCCTTTTCCGATCCAGGATGGAACCCGACCGACGCGCCTGCGCAGCAGGGCTTTGCGGCGCAGTTGGGCTTTCGCGTCCCGAACATTGTGATCTCGCCGTTTACGCGCCGGCACTACGTGTCGCACATTCCGATGGACCACACGGCGATTATCAAATTTGTGGAGAGCCGGTTTATTGGTCCGAATGCGAATCTGACGGCGCGGGACGCTGCGCAGCCGAATCTGCTGGACTTCTTCGACTTCAATGCGGCGCCCTGGGCGACTCCGCCATCTCCGCCGGCGGCTTCGTCGAACAGTTCGTGTGTGCCGTCGAATCTCAGCGCTGCCTCTGCTTGGCTGACGACGCGGCAGTTGTCCGATGGAGCGATCGAGTCCGCGCCAGACAAAATCACGCCCTACTTTGCCAATACCGCAGCGACGGGCTGGCTACAGGATTCGGCCAGATATGCAAAGGTAGGAAGTTACATCCAGTGGTATTTCGACCACGTAAACAGAACCACCGACGTGTGGGGAACTACGGGCACGATCTACGACTACTCTGTTTCCAATGGAGCTACGAGTGGCTGCATCAATGGTCAATGCAGTGCCGACTCCACGGACAGTTACGCGAGCACCCTGCTGTCTTTGGCCTGGACTAGTTGGGGTACCGGAGATCCAGGGTTGCGCAATCTGATTAGTGCAAATCGTCCAACACTCGATCTGATCGCGAGTGTGTTGATCAACCCAAAAGATCTGGACTTGTCCGATGGACTCACGTGGTCGTACGCCGGTTACCCATTCAAGTTCCTGGTGGATAACTGCCAAGGGTACCGGGGACTGAGCGATTACGCCAATTTGGTCCAGCAGGCCTTCAATGATTCCACTGCGGCCGCGAGTTGGAGCAATCACGCGACGAGCATGAGAAACGGCATCCTCGCCTTTTGGAACTCGGCGACGAAAACGTGGGCGATCGATAAGGGCAGCAATGGAACCGTTGACCAAGCGGTGATGACGCGATGGTATCCGGACGGTGTGGCGCAGATATTTCCCGTCGTATTCGGCGTCGTCGCCCCGACCGATACCAGGGCGGTGAACGCGTACGCGTCTTTGAATACCAACTTTCCCAGCTGGGACACTTTTCAATTTAACGATCCCTTTCCCTGGGCGATTGTGGGCTATGCCGCAGCTGTCATGGGTGACTCGGCGCGCGCGAACCGTTATCGACAGTCGGTGGAGGCCAAGTACGTCAACGTAACTCCCCAGTTTCCCTGGCCTTGGTACGACGAAGAGAACGGCTGGTTCATGCGCATGATGGCCCTGCAAGAACGTACTGCAATGCAGCTGTAAGTCGGATTGAGCATTGGTTAGGGCGAAAAATCCCACCGAATAAGTTGTTAGTCACCGACGTAACCCCCTCAAAACAGCGGCCTTACGGGTATAATCCTGTATTCTTCATTTGCGCTCGTGCTCGCTTCGAGCGCCTTCGCGTCAGGAGTCTTCTTGCGTAATTGCATTTTGGTTACAGGCGGCGCCGGGTTTATTGGCAGTAATTTTGTGCTGCAGGCGGTGAGAGAATCAGCCGGCCACGTCGTTAATCTCGATAAACTCACCTACGCTGGGAATCTACAGAACCTCGAATCTCTGCAAGCGTCTTCTCTACACACGTTCGTTTGTGGCGACATCTGCGATCGTGACATCGTACCTAGCCTTCTTCGCGAGCATCGGCCGTCTGCGATTGTGCACTTTGCCGCCGAAAGCCACGTGGATCGATCGATTCTCGGTCCTGAGGAATTCATTCGAACCAACGTGAACGGCACATTCACGCTCCTCGACTGCGCGAAGAATTACTGGCGAGAGCTTCGCCCGGAGGACAAGGAGAGTTTCCGTTTTCTACATGTATCAACCGACGAGGTGTATGGCTCGTTAGGGGCTTCTAATCCGGAGTTCACCGAACAGACTCCATTTGCTCCAAACAGTCCTTATGCCGCGTCGAAGGCTGCTTCCGATCATCTGGTTCGTGCCTATCATCACACGTACGGGTTACCAACTCTGACCAGCAACTGCTCGAACAACTACGGTCCGTTTCAATTTCCCGAGAAACTGATTCCACTAACAATTCTGAACGCCATGAATGGAAAGGCCATTCCCGTCTACGGAGACGGGAACAACGTGCGCGACTGGTTGTATGTTGAAGACCATTGTTCGGCGATTGCAACGATTCTGCGTTCTGGACGTGCTGGCGAAACCTACAATGTGGGCGGCTCGAGTGAGAAGACCAACATTGACGTTGTCACCACCATATGTGAAACACTGGATGAACTCCTGCCCGATTCCCGATTCCGACCGCACGCATCACTGATTAAATACGTGACGGATCGCCCCGGCCACGATCGCAGATACGCGATCGACGCTACAAAATTGCGAACTGAACTTGGATGGAAGCCCCAGCAAACATTTCGTACCGGCATCAGAAAAACCGTCGAGTGGTATCTGAGCCACAAACCGTGGTTGGAGTCAGTTGTGAGCGGTGCCTACAAAGACTGGGTCGCCGTCCAGTATGCTCGTGGCTAGGTCGATCCCAATAGAAGTGGAATACAAGTGAAGAAAAGAAAAGGAATCATACTAGCGGGCGGCTCGGGAACGCGCCTCTATCCCGTAACCCATGTTGTCTCAAAGCAGCTGCTGCCGATCTACGATAAGCCGATGGTCTATTACCCGCTCTGCACCCTGATGCTTGCGGGCATAAAGGACATTCTCGTTATTTCCACACCCACCGACACGCCGCGGTTTCGTGATTTGCTCGGAGATGGAAGCCAATGGGGCGTGAATCTTTCCTACGAGGTCCAACCCCACCCGGGTGGACTAGCTCAGGCTTTTCTAATCGGACGGACGTTTATTGGGCACGATCGCAGTGCTCTTGTCCTGGGTGACAACATTTTCTATGGCCACGACCTGCCCGTGATGCTGCGTAATGCTGCAGCACGCGAATCAGGAGCTACAGTGTTCGCGTATCAAGTGCATGACCCGCAACGATATGGTGTGATTGAACTGGATCAAAATGGGAACGCAGTTAGTCTTGAGGAGAAGCCGCAGTACCCAAAATCCCGATTCGCGGTTACCGGCTTATATTTTTATGATGCGCAAGTGGTCGATATCGCCGCGAGCCTAAAACCCTCAGCTCGCGGGGAACTCGAGATTACCGACGTAAACCGCGCTTACATGAGCCGTCAACAATTGAAAGCGGAAGTGATGGGCCGCGGAATCGCTTGGCTTGACACCGGAACGCACGATTCGCTCGTCGAAGCAGCGCTTTTCATTCAGACAATCGAAAAACGCCAAGGGCTGAAGGTAGCCTGTCCGGAAGAAATCGCATTCCGTTGCGGTTTTATTGATGAGGTTCACCTTGAGCGATCGGCGATGTCCATTCAGAACAAAGACTACCGCGCATATCTGCTTCAGGTCTTGAGCGAACCAGAGGCTAAGCTAACGTTTGCAGTCTCTGCGCAGAAATGAAGGTAACTGCAACAGAGCATCCCGATGTACTGATCGTCGAGCCAAGAGTTTTCAAAGACGCTCGTGGGGCCTTCTTCGAGGCCTACAACCAGGCGACATTCAGCAAACTTGGCATTTCGAACGGATTTGTTCAGGACAATCAGTCCACTTCAAAAAAGGACGTGCTTCGCGGGCTTCACTACCAGATTCACCAGCCGCAAGGAAAGTTGATTCGCGTGTTAGGCGGCGAGATATTCGATGTCGCAGTCGATTGTCGAAGAAAGTCGGCAAGGTTCCGTCAGGCAGTTTACGTGAGGCTATCTGCTGAGAATCGCAGGATGCTTTGGATTCCCGAGGGATTCGCTCACGGCTTCTTAGTTCTTTCAGATCAGGCCGAGGTGTTGTACAAGACGACAGATTTTTACGCCCCAGAGCACGAGCGGACGTTGCTGTGGAATGATCCTGTCCTTTCTATACCGTGGCCGACGGCACGACCAATTTTGTCTGTGAAGGACCAACAGGGACTCCCGCTCTCAAAGGCTGAACTGTTCGAATAGAGAATCAGTCTGTGAATCATCGTCCGAACACATTGTTAATCGGAAAAAACGGTCAAGTGGGTCACGACATTCTTCCCAAGCTCGAGAAGGTCTCGAAGGTTACCGCCGTTGACCGGGCGATGTTGGATCTAACTCGACCTGACGACATCCGGCAGGTCGTCAGGTCCGTGCGTCCTGACGTGATCGTCAATGCTGCCGCATACACCGCAGTAGATAAGGCCGAGTCGGAGCGCGCCCTGGCTGAAGCCATCAATGCGAGAGCTCCTGAGGTGCTTGCACAAGAGGCCAGCCAAGCCGGCTCACTTCTGGTGCATTACTCGACTGACTATGTTTTTGATGGAACCAAATTGGGTCCGTACACTGAGGAGGATCCCGTTTGCCCCATCAACACTTATGGGAAAACGAAAGCCAACGGCGAGGAGGCGATCAGACGCACAGGTTGTCGACACCTAATCTTTCGCACGAGTTGGGTTTTCAGCGGCCGCGGGACCAACTTCCTACTGACGATGCTCAAGCTAGGAAGAGCGCGCGACCAGCTCAGGATCGTCCACGATCAGATTGGGGCTCCTACATCAAGTGAAGCGCTTGCGCGAGCTACGGTTGAGGTGCTGCAGCAGGTTTTCAATGCGAGAGGGGCAGATGAGAATTTAGGTACTTATCACCTCACAGCCGGCGGCGAGACTTCTTGGTTCGGTTTTGCGGGAGAAATCTTCCAGCAAGCATCCCCGAAGCTGTTGCACAAGGTTCCGCAGTTGCACGCGATTCCGACATCTGAGTACCCAACTCCCGCTCGACGTCCATTGAACTCGAGCTTGAGTTGCGAAAAGCTCAGATCCAAGTTTGGAGTGGTCATGCCGCATTGGCGAGACTGCCTCGCGGGGGTCTTGGCAGTGCTTAGTGCGACGGAAGAGTCTTCTAGATGCCAGTCAATAAACTAGAGGCGACCCGGAGCCAAAGAACTCTTCTGCTGGTTCTCTCCGCACAATCACCTTAGGGACGTCTGACATTGAGGTATTGACACCACCCGTTTGCTCACGTCCTCTCGTGTAAGTACCGCTGCTATTCTTTCCGCCGCATGTCCGTCCCAGAGCGGAGGAATTCGTCTTCGTTTCAGCGTACCCGAGAGGAGTTTGGTGACAGCGGTGGCGACTTTACCCACATCGCGGCCAACTAGTTGGTTTGTACCCATGCTCACGGTAATCGGGCGTTCGGTATTTTCACGAACCGTAAGGCACGGTACCTGCAAGAAGGTCGTTTCTTCCTGAATCCCGCCGGAATCCGTTATGACCAGTTTTGCCCTTTGCTGCAAACCTAAGAAGCTCAGGTAAGGAATAGGATCCATGAAACGGATTCTTCCTTCAGCCACTCCCAATCCCGCAGCCCGCATTCGTTCTCGCGTCCTCGGGTGGATCGGAAACACAATCGGAAGCTTTTGCGACAACGTTAATAAGGTCCTGAGCATATCCGCGAGCCAATCAACGTCGTCCACATTCGACGGGCGATGCAGCGTGACCAAAATAAAGCTTTCGGGAATGTCTGCTGGAACCGCGGATGCCGCGTGCGGCAGCATCCTGATCAATGTGTCGATCATCACGTTTCCGACGAGATGTACTCTTTCAGGTGCGATACCCTCGCGCGCTAGGTTGCGATTGCCATCCTCTGAAGGAGTGAACAGCAGATCTGCTAAATGATCGGTTAAGACGCGGTTGATTTCCTCCGGCATTGTGCGATCGAACGAGCGCAGTCCTGCCTCCACATGGGCTAATTTGATTCCTATTTTGGAGCAGACGAGAGCCGCTGCAACCGTTGAATTAACGTCCCCGTATACAAGCACCCAGTCCGGACGTTCTGCGATCACAATAGGTTCAAATCGCTTGATGATCTCGGCAGTCTGCTGGGCATGGGATCCTGATCCGACTCCAAGATTGAACCGTGGTGTCCCTATGCCGAGCTGTTCGAAAAACACGTCCGACATATTGACGTCGTAGTGCTGTCCCGTGTGTAGGATTGCTTGCTCAACGACCGAGTTCTCCGACAGAGCTCGGCACACCGGCGCCACCTTGATGAAATTGGGTCTCGCTCCAACAACGTGCAGTATCTTCAATGCAAGGTTCCCCAGTCCGACTCTGGTCATCGCCGATCGCTCAGCATCGAAATCTCAGCGGCCGTGAGTGATTTGCTGCTCAACGTCGAAAGCTATTCGTGGAGCCTCTAGCTGTTCCGCAAGTGAGATAGGCCACGCTGCACCCTGACGCAGACAATCTGATAAAGCTTCCATTTCTTCCATGTGGCCCTTCTGCTGCGTCATCAATTTCCAGTTGCCAGACTTTATTCCTGCAACCGTCAGAGACTTGTAGTCAACCATCGACAGTACTTTGCCGTCAGTGAAGATTTCCATTGTCTCCTTGGGGTGCGATTTGCTCCCCAGAGCTGTGTAGGTGAGCGTAGCAACTGAACCGTCCTGATACGCGATGGTGGCGACGAAATTCTCGTTCTTGACAAACTCTTTGGACGTCGGAGAAATGGATAGCGCATTAATCCTGGCTGCCCTGCTTTCCGTGAGGAAATTGAAAAGGTCATACACATGACATGCCTCACCCAAATTTCGACCGCCTCCTTCCGTTGAATGCACCCAGTGATCTGGAGGAATGTACCCAGCATTCATGCGGTAGTTGATGATGATTGGAGTGACCCGTTCTTTCAGGATTTCGCTTATCCGTTTCATGGGTGGCGAGAAGCGGCGGTTGTATCCAGTCATCAACAGTGGCCCGTTGCTTTTGGTCTGATAGAAACTCCGTATCTCTTCCAGATCGTCGGGATTCAGCGTAAGGGGTTTCTCCACAAACACGTTTTTCCCCGCGCGAAGTGCGCTCAAAACCATGCTTCCGTGTAGATTGTGCCGCGTGGCGATGAGCACGAGATCGATTGCTGGATCGGCGAGAACTTGCTCGAACTCAGTGGTCGCATAAGAAGCGCCAAATTGATCGGCAATAGCCCGAGCATTCGCACCAGTGCGGGTCATTACACAATGAAGAGCAAAGCGATCTTTCAGCTTTGCTAAATTCGGGAGATGTGTCGCTGCGGCAAAGTTGCCGGCGCCAACCAAAGCCACATTTATCCTGCTGCCGGCTTTGATGGGGGCTCTGAGGCTTACGGTTCGGGTCGGCTCGACTTCGCGCTGTGCGTACTCGAGGATCACAATCAGTGAGCGCTCATTGCCGTTCTTCAGAGCGTCGTAAGCCTGCGGCGCATCATCGATCGAGTACTTTCGGATTCCCAAATCAGAAACAGAAATTCGGCCGGACGCAAGCAGCTGCAAGTAGGCTTCCATGTTGCGGTTTTCTGTCCAGCGCACGTATGAGAGGGGATAATCCTGTCCTCCCTCTTCATACACCGAATCGTAACGTCCGGGTCCATAAGAACAGGAGATGAGGAAATCGAGTTCCTTTTTATAAAGGTCCGAGCGCTTGAGGTGTAAACCGACGTCTCCGACCAGCACGACTCGTCCTTTTTTTCGGCACGCTTGCATCGCTTCACTGATGATCGTGTCGCTCGCGCTCGCCGCGGTTACGATTACAGCGTCGGCTCCAAAGCCCTGGGTGAGACGATAGACGCGATCGACGTAGTTCTCGCTGGAAGCGTCGATCCCGAAATCCATTCCGTGATCAAGCGCAAGCTTAACGCGATCTGCGTCGATATCGACGCCGCAGACTCGACATCCATTGGCGCGCAGCAATTGCGCAGTTAATTGCCCCAGGATGCCTAAGCCAACCACAGCAATGGTTTCACCCAACGTCGGATTAGCTCGACGCACTCCCTGCATGGCGATTGCGCCAAGCGTGACGGTCGAAGCTAGTTCCGTGCCCACTCCAGATGGAATCGTGACTGCGAGGTTTACTGGAACATCGATGAATTCAGCGTGATTGGCAACTCCTCCCCCGGCGCAGCTAACAAGGTCGCCAACAGCAAATTCGGCGACTTCAGTTCCGACCTCAACCACCTCGCCCGCGGCCGAGTACCCGATTGGGAGTCCGGCCGACAGTTTCCCCAGCACTCGATCGAGCGTTCGTTTCACGCCTTGATCGCGCATCAGCTCGATCACTCGCTTCGCATGTTCCCTCTGCTTCAGGGCTCTCCGATACAGAGGCAGTTCGGAGTTGCCGACGCTTGCCATCTCTGTGCCTACGCTTACACAGGAATGGTGCACGCGAACGAGTAGGTTCTTAGGACTGACCTGTGGTGCAGGTACTTCCTGTACGATGACGCCGCCATTCTTGACGAGTGCCTGTTTCATTTCTCCTTAATCACCTGAGATTATGGTGGTTCACATCCGGTGCTCCGAGAATACCAGCAACGTTCCAGCACAATTCGAGGTTTGGCCCTCCGCTGCGGTTTCCACAAAGTATTGCTTAAATTCTGGATATTCAACTTCATTTCGATGATCCTGAAGCAGGGGTTAAGTCATTAAAGCCTTTAAATCCATAGCTCTCGGTGTGGTAAACTGCTTCCTCCTTCAGCCGCTTTGATCCAAACGTAATAAGCGGATTTTTCGTTTTGGAAGTGGCTAGGAGGTGCACGCGAACATCTGTTGGTACTCTGTGTAACGATGAAGATCTCCCCCTTCTCCGCAGTTTCCACCTTTTTCCTCATCCTTCTTACTCATCCCCTTTGCTCCGCTCAGTCGATTGATCCCTACGCAGAAGCTCGAGATAAAGACTCGACTCTGCAGAACTACCGTTCTATTCAGCAGGGCGGAAGTGCCACGCCCGACGCGGATGCCGCCCTAAGCGCTGATGTAATCGTGGAACTGCTTCGGAGGGAGCCTGCACTCAAGCTGCAGGTCAAGCGCGTGCTGATCCAAAAGGCTTTGGATCAGGGCAGGTTACTAGCAGAGGAAGATCTTGGCGATACCGAGCTGTTTGGTCTGATTCGGGATGAGTTCACCATTCGAAAGATTGCCAGCGACGAGATCGAAAAGCGTCACTACCTACGCCTTAGGCCCACGGACGAGGAAGCGTTCGAAGCACGACTCACCCAGCGCAGAGTAGAACAGCTTGAGGCCAGCGAAGGCAATCGCCAGGACAGAAAGCAGAGGGAAGGGGAAGGCGAGGAAGCGAAGCAGGGTCCCGCCGTGCGCGCTGGCGCACCATCCGGGAACGGACCTTCTCCACAGCAGCCCAGCTTTAAAGACGGCGGACCGGGGAGTCTTAGTCCAGACGATCGTACCCTGCCGCGCGTCAGTCCGAGTGAATTACCGCAATTGCTGACTGCCTCAGCGGAAATGGGAGGAGCTTCTGGCACAGCGGGCCTTTCGAGTCGGTCGTCGACGACTCAGTCATCTCTTCTCGTCCCGTCGATAACCCCTGAGCCGGCGTTTCCGTCTGAGCGTGAGGTAATTGCTGGTGTTAACCAACCTCGTCCATCGACTCCTAGAGTTGTGCAAGGCTCTGCAGCAGAGGATTCAGACCGCACGTTTCGCAAGAAGCCCAACCCCTATGCGATGGTGCCGTCTCTCTACGACTTGTATGAGCAATCGCCGGCTCAAGGCAGGAGTCTGGAGCGCTTCGGTGCGAGCATATTCGAGAATGGAACGGGCAATCTAGATCAGCTTCCGATGGATGTCCCCGTTGGTCCTGATTATGTGATCGGTCCTGGCGACGGCCTCAACGTCGATCTGTGGGGCTCCGTTTCCCAACGCCTCCAGCGGGTGGTCGACCGTGAAGGCCGACTGTCGCTTCCCGAAGTGGGAACAGTTCTCGTTGCTGGTAAGACGCTCGGCGAATTACAGCAGACTGTCCAGAAACAGCTTCGCAATCAGTTTCGTGATGTTCAAACCGATATCTCCCTGGCACGGTTGCGCACGGTTCGTGTCTACGTGGTGGGCGATGTAACTAAGCCCGGTCCCTACGATGTGAGTTCGCTGTCGACTGCGTTGAATGCTGTGTATTTGGCGGGAGGTCCCACATCAAAGGGATCGCTACGCGTCGTGCGGCACTATCGAGGGAAAGAATTGCTCGAAGAAGTGGACCTGTACGATCTGTTGCTGCATGGAGTGAATTCCGATGTTAAGCGGCTTGAGGCTGGCGATTCCATTCAGGTGCCCCCAGTCCGACCGGAAGTTGCAATTGATGGCATGGTTCGTCGTCCAGCTCGTTACGAGCTGGTCCGCGAGAGCTCACTGGGTGAGGTTCTTGAGCTTGCAGGAGGCGTTCTTCCCTCAGCAGCCCTGCGTCACATAGAGATCGAGCGAGTACAAGCACATCAGAGTCGCACGATGTTGAGCGTCGATCTGCCCGAGGGGGCGGACACCCTCGACCAGGTGACCAAAGCCCTGGCTTCATTCAAAGTGCAGGATGGGGATCGCATTAGGATCTTCCCCATTCTTCCTTACGCTCAGCAGGCGATATATTTGGATGGCCACGTCTTTCGCCCCGGCAAATATGGCTATCGCGAAGGAATCAAGATCTCGAATTTGCTCCATTCCTACAGCGACATGCTTCCTGAGCCTTCACGTCGTCATGCGGAGATCATCCGTCTTTCTGCTCCCGACTTTCGACCAACCGTGATTGCATTTAATCTCGATGAGGCTCTAAAGGGAGATCCGAAGTCCGACCTGCTCCTGCAACCGCTGGACACGATTCGCGTGTTCAGTCGCTACGATTTTGAAGACCCGCCGGAGGTTACGGTATCGGGCGAGGTTCGCAAGCCGGGCATTCACAGAACCAGTGGCGATCTGCACATTCGCGATGCGGTCTACCTCGCAGGAGGTCTAACCGCTGACGCGCTTCTATCTGATGCGCAAGTTTTTCGGCGCCAGAATGGAAAGACTGAAGTCGCGAGCATCAATTTGGAGGCGGCGCTCAGGGGCGACCCTGCCAACAATCTCCTGCTTCTGCCGAAAGATCGCCTGATTATTCACCGGGACCTCACGAAAGCCGATCCCGCCTCCGTGATGGTCGAAGGCGAAGTCGAGCGGCCAGGAAAGTATCCGCTTGGATCCGGAATGACGGCGAGCGAACTGGTGCGCCTGGCGGGTGGTTTCAAGCGAAGCGCCTATACCGATCTCGCGGACCTCTCGCGATATGTTATTCAGGATGGAGCAAAGGTAGAGGGAAAACACGAACAGGTAGAGATCGCGAAGGCATTCGCTTCTCGAGATGCAGATGTCCCACTCCGGGACGGGGACACGCTGACGATTCGACCGATTGCGGGCTTCAACAATATTGGTGCGACGGTCAACATCAAAGGCGAGGTGATGCACCCCAGCGTATACGGCATCAAAGAGGGAGAACGGCTGAGTTCCGTTTTGAAGCGCGCTGGCGGTTTCGCACCGGATGGGTACGCGGAGGGGATTTTCCTGAGTCGCGATTCCCTGCGCGTAATGGAAGAGCAGAATCGCCTCGATCTGATCTCGCGCTTGCAATCGGAGAGCGCGAACCAACCCAAATATAAGCCGGGCACAAGCCCGGCCGAGGCCGCTCTGGTCGCGCAGTCTGCGTCTCTGCAGCAGCAGCAGCTAATCGATCGCCTTAAGAACGAACCTCCAGTCGGAAGGCTTGTGGTGCACATCACGAGTGACATCGCCAAGTGGCAAAACGGTCCCCAGGATGTGGAGCTGAGGAAAGGCGACGTGATCGTAATTCCAAAGCGTCCCACGCAAGTAATGGTAACCGGACAGGTTTATAACCCCACGGCGGTTACATACCAGCCAGGAAAGAATGCCGACTGGTATTTGAAGCAGTCCGGAGGTGTGTCTGAACTGGCAAACAAGAAATCGATCTTTGTGGTTCGGGCTGGTGGTTCAATTATCGGACGCGAAGGCGGCACAAGCGGTTTCTGGCATCAGAGCGTTCTCAGCACCGTTCTTCGTCCCGGGGATACTGTAGTTGTTCCAGAAAAGCTCCTTGGCGGAACACCGGTATTCAAGACGATGCTTGAATCGGCGCAAATCATTTCCTCCATAGCCGTCACTGCCAAAGCTGTAGGAGTGTTCTAGATCTCTGTGCGGCTCTCCATTCCGATTCTCGCGGTGGCAATGATTACCTGTAATCATCCGGTTTGGGGGCAGAGTGCCGATGCTTCCGCTTCAAGAGAGGCTTATCGCGAGCGGTTGAAGGCCACCGCGTCAGATCCTTCGCCCGGCGCGACCTCCTCGACTGAGGATTCGCGAACGCGCTACAAGGAGGCATTGCGGCATCTCGCCCAAGGCGACGAAGTTGTGGCCAATCAGAATAGTGAGATTCCCAAAAGGGAACGAGCACAGGGCGAGCAGGCTGACAACGGAGGGAGTGCCGCTAAAGGAAATGCATATGGAGGAAGCGCGAGTACAGATCCCTTATCTGCTGGTCCCCCTGTTCAGCAAGAGACGGTGCAGCCCGTGTCAATGCAGAGCAGGAAAGAGGTGCAGATTCCTCAAGTTCCAACGGTAGCGGTGAATCCCTCGTCCTGCACCGACGCATATTGCAAGCAGCTTCGCCGCACAGCAGATGGCGCACTTCTGCAGCCGACCATTCGCGCCTACGAACCCGGTCGCACCCCGACCACCGAAGCCAACTTCCTGAAGAATCTAGCTTTCGATCAAATGCACATTTGGGCAAGCCCGTTCAAGCTTCGTGACGGCGATGCGACCTGGGCCGTGCCATTCGGAATTGTGACCGGAAGTCTCATCGCCACTGATCGCAACCTTTCCAAGCAAGCGGTCGATTTAGGTCGGATCGATACGAGCAAACAAGTCTCGAACTTTGGGCTTTACAGCTTCATTGGAGCCAGTGCTGCGATGTACGGCCTCGGCCTTGTTGGTCACAATGATCACCAGCGCGAAACTGGCCTACTCGCTGGCGACGCCTTCATCAATGCGACCCTCGTGGCCGAAGCGCTGAAGTTGGTTGTTGGCCGGCAGCGGCCGTTCGAAGGCGATCATTTCGGGCACATTGGCAAAGGAGGGAGTAGCTTCCCATCAGGTCACGCCATTGACAGCTGGGCGATCGCGGCCGTTTTTGCACGCGAATATCCGAACCCATTCATGCAGATTGCCTCCTACGGTCTGGCATCCGTTGTGTCGGTGGCGCGCATTACCGCGCAGCAGCACTATGCTTCGGATGTTTTGGTGGGCAGCGCGTTCGGCTACTTTATTGGGAGAAAGATCTATCGCGACCACCACGACCCCGAGCTACCTGGCGCAGAATACGGTACTTTTGTTCGCGAGCGGCAAAGGGGTGCCGAACACTCAGGTTCTGCGAGTGTTCCGCTTGAGAGCTGGGTCTATCCCGTCATTGACCGCCTGTCTGCGCTCGGCTTTGTGCACACCAATTTCGATTCCGAACGACCGTTCACACGCCTGGAGTGCGCTCGCATCGCGGCTGAGGCGGCTGAAAATGCGGATGCACTTGATGCTTCTGCGAGTATTCGGTTGATGGTTGACGAGCTGCAGCGGGAGTTCGCACGCGAAGCTGAAGTTTGGGCCGGAACCTCGGATAACCGGAGCCTTGCTCTGGAATCGGTGTACACGCGGGCAACGGAAATATCTGGACCTGTGCTGCGAGACGGATACCACTTCGGCCAGACCCTCTATAACGATTACGGCAGACCGTACGGACGTGGGTTTAATAGCATCACGGGCTTTTCCGCCCGCGCAACTTCCGGCCCGCTGGTTTTCTATTTTCGCGGTGAATATCAGCACGCGCCGGGAAACCCGGATTACACGGCTCAGCAAATGTCTTCCATGAGTGCGGTTGACCTGACTCCGGAGCTTCAACGGCCCTTTCCGGCACAGGATCGGTTCCAGGTGCTCGACGCTTACATGGGATTCAATCTCGGAGGCAATCAATTCACACTAGGACAGCAAAGCCTCTGGTGGGGGCCCGGTAGCGGCGGAGCCTTCTTGCTTTCCGACAATGCTGCGCCACTCAATATGGCGCGACTTAGCAGCGTGTCGCCGGTGAATGTGCCTTTGCTTTCAAAGTTGTTCGGACCTATGCGTTACGAAGTCTTCGTGGGGCAAACGGATGGTTACAACTACCTTCTCTCGCCACGAGGTCTGAACGGACCCCATCTGGGCACCCAACCTTTTGTTCAAGGCCAGCGGTTCACGTTCAAACCGACGCCAAATTTTGAATTAGGCTTTTCCCGAACGGCCGTCTTTGGCGGCACCGGATATCCGCTTACCGCTCGGTATTTCTGGTTGGACACGTTCTCGCTTGGTAACACTCCTCAGGGTTCCTCCAGCAAGCCGGGCGATCGACGATCCGGATTCGACATCACCTATCGCCTGCCTTTCGTTCGAGACTGGGTATCCTTCTATTTGGACGAGTTCAGTGAAGACGAGATCACGCCGGTGTTCATTCCGCGTCGCACGGCCATGCATCCTGGAATTTATATGGCGAAGCTGCCAAAGCTCCCCAAGATGGACCTGCGGGTCGAAGGCGTCTACACGGATATACCCAGTTTTGCTCCCAAGGGATACTTCTACTGGAATCTCACGTTTTTGAGCGGATATCGCAAGGATGGGAATATCCTTGGGAATTGGATCGGACGGGAAGGCCGCGGCGTCTTCGCCACATCACGGTTGTGGCTGACGGGGAAAGATTGGCTTCAATTCGGCTATCGCGAGGCCACTGTCGATCGAGAGTTTCTCTTGGGTGGGCGCTATCAGGACGAGAGTGTGAGCGCGAACTTTGCGTTGAGGAGTGATGTCATGGCTTCCGCGCTTCTGCAGTATGAGCATTGGCGCTTTCCTCTGCTGGCGGCACAGCCGCAAAGCAATTTTGTGACATCGTTGCAAATCATGTACACGCCCTCACGTGGGTCGGGCAGAAATTGATAACTGCAATACAGGTTTGATGGAGAGGAGCAGCTTCAGTGGATAAGGGTGCACACCGCCTAACTCCCGCAATCGATCGCCCTCTTGAAGTGGAGGTTCCTTCGAGGGATGAGTCTCTCTCGGAACTGCTATCCAAAGGAAGACAGGGGTCAGGTGTCGAGAAACTGAATCTGCTTTGGGACCATCGCCAATTTCTCGCTCGCGTCGCAGGCTTAGGACTTCTCCTTAGTACTATTCTGGTCTTCCTGATCCCAAAACAGTACACATCCACAGTTAGTCTTATGCCACCAGACCAGCAAGGTGGGTTAGGCGCGGCGGCAGCCCTGGCAGCATTCGCAGGAACAGGAACAGGAAAAGGTGAGGGCATCGGAGCTATGGCGGGCGACTTGTTAGGGATGAAGAGTTCCGCAGATCTCTTCATAGGGGTTATGGGAAGCCGAGCGGTCCAGGACAAGCTCGTGACCAAGTTCGATCTTCGCAAAGTCTACGGTGTGAGATTGTTGCAGGATGCAAGAAAGGAACTGGAGAGGAATACCGACCTCACTCTGGATCGCAAGAGTCAGATCGTGACTATCAGCACGACCGACCGGGATCCGGCGCGCGCCGCTGCCATAGCCCAGGAATATGCCTCAGAGTTGAACCGAGTAGTAAATCAGCTGAGCACGTCTGCTGCGCATCGCAAGCGCGTGTTTCTAGAAGAACGGCTGAAGGAGGTACAACAGGATCTCGAGGATGCTGAAAAGCAGTTCAGTCAATTCTCCAGCAAGAATGGAGCGATCGATATCAAAGAGCAGGGAAAGGCAATGGTGACAGCCGCCGCGAGCCTGCAGGCAGAACTCATCGCGACTGAGTCCGAGCTGGAGGGTTATCGTCAGATCTACACCGAAAACAACGTTCGCGTGAAGGCCGCTCAGGCCAAGATCGCGGAGCTGCGCAAGCAACTCGAGAGGCTCGGTGGTACGGATGCGATGCTGCAAGGGAATGAAGGGGGCGAATCGACTTATCCGTCGATTAGAAAGCTGCCCCTGCTTGGAGTAACGTACGCCGATCTTTATCGGCGCACGAAAGTAGGTGAAGCTGTTTTTGAAGCCCTCACCCAACAGTATGAGTTCGCCAAGGTCGAAGAGGCCAAGGACATACCCAGCGTTAAAGTCTTGGACGAGGCCAACGTACCCGAAAAGAAATCTTTTCCTCCGCGATTGTTGATGATGGTCGTCGGAACGGTCTTGTCCTTGCTGCTGGGAGTGCTCTGGGTGATTGCGCACACGAGATGGATGCAGGTCGATCCTACAGATGCGAGGAAGCTCTTCGCTCAGGAGGTGTTTATGACGATAAAGACAAACCTCCTTCACTGGTCTCGCAAACGTGATGCGTTGAACCTCGACAGAAAGGATCGCGCAACAAGCTTTCGCCGCAGATTCTAAGCCTCGATTCATTGTTTAAGAAGGGATGCGTTGCTCAGCTCACCATTGCGCATAGAAATGCCAGTGAATTCCTCAGCTCCTCAATCCGGAGTCATCGCGGCGAATGTTGAAATGTATCGCGGTCTGGCCAGTCGATATGACCGTTGCTGGACATCCGTATTGGGGCACGATCTTAATCCGGCATTAAGGCAGGACCTTGAAAAAATCGTGTCGAGTTTTTCCCCAGATCAAGGACCGTTTCGGTGCCTAGACTGCGGAGCGGGGACTGGAGCCGTGGCACTAGCTATGCTTGCTCATGGCTGGTCCGTCACTGCTGTCGACGTATCGTCTGAGATGTTAGAGTTGATGGCAAGAAAAATCGCTGCCCGCGGATGTACCGCCGCTCTCGTAAATCTCTCGATTGAAGAATTCCTGTCCCAGCCAGGTCCTCAGTATCATTTGATCGGCTTTCATTCGGTTCTACATCATATCTACGATTACTCAAGCGTGATCGATCTCGCTGTTGACCGACTTATTCCCGGTGGGTTTCTGTACACCAATGTGGACCCGGTTATTTCCCGTCATCCTGTCCTCACTGACACTTTCGATTCTTTAGACACAGGTGTGGCTAAGCTCCTGCATGAACCTTCAGATTTCATCCCAGGTGCGGTACGTCGATTGCGAAAACTTACTCGAAGCGCTGATCCGCAATTTGGGCGAAAAGTAGCGAGCGTGGGTGACATTGCAGAATTTCACGCACGAGCTGGCGTTAACGACTCGGCTATTGTTCGCTTGATACGAGCCAAGGGTCTCCAAATCGTGGAACACTCCAGATATCCGCTCGCCAGAACTAGAGTGACAAGCTACGTCAATAGGATTCTCAAGTTAAGGCAGGAGTTCAAGATCATCGCTAGGAGTCCTCAAGTCCCTCGCTCCAGCGGCAGCCGCTAGCCAATAACTGTTTGCAGGTCGGTGCATTGCATTTTTCGACATGACAGGCACTCATGAAAGGTTGGGATTTTCAGTGGTTCAGAAAGCGTTAAGAGGAATTGCAGCTGCAAACCTCAAGTCCTTACGCCTTTTAACAAGGCCTGATCGTCTTACGGAATATCTTCGCGAAGTGGAAGAGGCCTATCAACCTTATGCGCAATTACCGGTTGAAACGATTGAGTTACCAGAGATTTTGGGACGCGATTTTGCTGAACCGTTGTTCCTGCCGCTTGGACACGTTCGATCAGGTTCTTCGCCTGCTGGTGATCTCGCGGCAATTGCCGCATTGACAAGGAAAAAGCGTCCACGGGCAATCTTCGAGATCGGGACCTTTGAAGGACTTAGCACTGTGGTATTCGTGAAGAACGCCGGTCCGAACGTCGTGATGCATACCTTAGACCTTCCACATGATCATCATGAAATCTCAAGGACTTCACGCTCGTTCACCGCCCACTCCATCACAGAACCCTATAAGACAGGACACTTGATAGACAGATTCGCTATTCGTGAGCAGACCAATACGTATTGGGGTGATTCTGCAATTTTCGATTTTTCAAGCTTTGAAGGAGCAATCGACCTATTCTTTGTTGATGGTGCGCACACAGAAGATTACGTCGCCGGCGATTCTTGCCGAGCTTTCGAGTGTATTGCCAGTGATGGGTGGGTGCTCTGGCATGATTGCTTCACTCCTCAGGTCTTAAAAGTACTAAAGCAGATTGCTCAGAGTACAAAGGTGTACCAAATCCGCGGAACCGATCTTGCGCTCGCGACGAGTAAACCTAGCGCTGATGTTTTGTCGCGCTATCGAAGGACGACTTCTAATTCTTATTCATGAACCCTCCGTTTGGATCTCCGGGGACTCACACGTCAGCTAGCCGAGGCACGTCGCTCTTGCGGCAAGTATTTGAAGGTAGCGCTTGGAACGGCTTGGCGATTTCCGTGAGCCGACTTGCTCCGAGTGTTTTGACGATCCTGCTCGCGTGCTGGCTCGATCCTAAGGAGCTTGGCATTTTTGCATTCGTAATGGCGTATTACGGAGTTCTCTCTCTTTTTGCTGACTGGAGCATCGCATACTCCCTGCAGAAACTTATCCCAGAGAACTTGGGATCGACAGCTGAGATTACTTGGACCGCATTGTGCATTCGACTTAGTTTTTCCGCGCTAATTGCAGTTCTGTGTTGGGTGCTTGATGTTGCCACGAAGGTGTTTCGTGGATACGGCTCGCACCTAGGATTGCTCTTGGTGAGCTCCTCGTTCGGCATTATCGTATGTGTTTACAACGCTCGTTGTAAATTCGCGGTCGGTAGCTTTCTTAACATCGTCTTCCAAATTGGCTGGATAAGTGTTGCTTTAGTACTGGTCAACTTTGGGATGCATATCACTGGTCCGCTTTTTGCATTGGCCGTGTCGTACTTTGTGTTCGGTTTTCCAGCGTTTCTGCTTGATTTCAAACAGCCGACGGCGAGGTTTTCACCGCGGTTTGCCAGCGAAATGCTTCATTTCGGAACTTGGGCGACCCTGGCTTCTACTCTGGCTGGAATCGCTTCCCAGGGTGGGCTGCTAATTCTGGCTTATCTTTCCGGAGACGCGTCTGCAGGTATCTATAGGGTCGCGACGACATTAGGCATGATTCCTGCCGTATTGGGAATGGTTGTCGTGACTCCTCTCATGCCCATCGTTAAACGCGGTTTGCTCGAAGGCACAGACGTGACCGCAAGCTTGATCTTGCCCATTTTGCGTTATCTCCTCATGGTGGCCTTGCCGATCGCGGCAACCGCTGCAGCGTTTTCTCGCAGCATCATCGCAGCTCTTGTGCGGGACAGCTATGCAAGTGCCGCCTTGCCTATGTGCATTTGTCTTGTCGCAAACCTTTTGCAGATGCTTCTGACCACGTTTTCAGGAATTCTGCTAGTAGGCGAGGGACTGAGAGATCTTTCGAAAATTCAGGGTGTGATTGCGCTCATCGCTGTCGTCGGCAGCGCCTCTCTTGCGCCCAAAATCGGCGCAAACGGGCCGGCGCTCGCATCGTTGGTCGCATGGCTCGTTGGAGACGTGCTGCTGTATCAATGGTTCGCACGCAGGACTGTAATCTTGTTCGAATGGGTTAGTTACGCGCGCTACGCGTTTTCTGCTGGTGTGAGCGCCGTGGTTGCGGTTCTCGCAACTCGGTCGATCGTCTCTCCCGGCCATCGTTGTTCTGCGGGTGCGTGTCTATCGTTGGCACTGTATTTGATGCTCCTGTGGTTTCAACAGGATCCTGGTTTTTTGCAATTTCTTCGAGCTCTGAAGCGCGGCCTTCCGGAGAAAGCAGCTTTGGGTGCTCTAAAAATATCTCGAGTCGACTAAATGTTCTTGCGTACAGGTCAGCCAGGTCGCAGCGATCTTCTCCCCTTCAGTAACGTATCCGTACTTTCTCTCGCAATTTTGGGCGCCGCGTTGACATTTTTATTACTAGTCTTAAATTTTCCCCCGACCGACATCGCGGTCGTGGCCGCATTTCTTGTCGGATGTGCCATCTTGTGGTGGATTCCGCCGTTGCAGTCGTTTCCTACAGCTCCCAAGCTCGTGCTCATATTTTTTGCATTGCGGCCAATTTTGGACGCTGCGCTGTCGAAGGATGTGCACAGATCCACTTTGCCGCTGCAGAATATCTTTGCCGTGAGTACTGCCATAGTCCTCCTCTTCTTCGGACGAAGACTTGTTCCTCGTCTTGTAAAGGAATTTCCCAGCAACGTGCTCATCGCTCTCCTCGCATTGACTGGCCTTGCATGGCTAGTCGGTGGGTTAGGTGCGGGAGTGTATGGATTCTTGCGAACAAGCTGGGGATTGCTTGTTGCCTTGTTGCTCGGAGCATTGCTTCAAACTGAGAGACAGATCGAGATTTTCATTCGAACTTTGTTTTATTCGTCTTTCTTTGTACTGGCTATCTTGGCATTTAACTTAAAAGAAGGGGAGTACATCGGAAACGTATGGCGGGTTACTGGGCAATTTGGTGTTGCGACTACCCTGGCAGAGGTCTGCTTCTCTTTGTTCTTGCTCGGACTTTACACAATTAAGCACGTGCAAACCAGTTCAGAAAAACTGATCACAATTTGCCTTCTTCTGTTCCTGGTTCTCGCAATTGTGTTGACTCAAAGCCGGACAATCGGTGGTTTGCTCGTTCTATGCATCTTTCTGTGGCTGTGGGTTGAGGGGCACCGGCGCGCTGTCTACGGTCTGGCTCTCTGTCTTGCGTTGGCGATTGCTGGAGTTGTGTTGAGTAGCAGTCTGTCGTCCCAATCGCGAATTGCATCGAGCGTATCGTTTCAGCAGAAGGAGCTTAGCGAGGATGTGATAAACCTGACGGGCAGAACCTTTTTGTGGGCCAAAACCCTTGAGCAGTTTGCCAGTGCCAACGCGGTGCATAAGATCATTGGCCTTGGTTGGGGAACAGTATTCGCAAACTTTGAGACATTTGGTTATGAGTTATCCAGTGTGACCGAGAACTCTTTTCTCTGGTTCTTAGTGGGTTCCGGCATACTTGGACTACTAGCTTTCTCTACGTATCTAGCGTGCGCTATATCGAGAAGCTGGAGAGCCTGGCACAGAGCCGACTCTGAGTTCGAGCGCAGACTATCTTTGCTTGCTTTTTTAGTCGGACTCGCGTTCTTAATTGAGGGTTTTACCACAGACCTTGTTCTTTCGCCCGTTGCAAGTAGCTATCTCTATGCCATTTTGTCGATCTTTATGTTCCGCTCACAAAAACGTTTCGCATTAAAGGTGGTTCGATGACTCAGCTGGCCCTTGCGAAAGATGCCGTCGACGTCGCGGGTCTGGCTCCCAAATCGGAACGAAGGCTGCGCATTGGAATCGTCTTTGGCAGTGATTTCCAGGGAAATCCGCCAGGCGGCGGACAGCCAACAATTGAAATTTTCCTAAAGTACGCGCAGAAAAGAAACTACGACATATGGCTACTGGGCATGAGCACTCGACCTGAGGAACCCGTCGGCCGCCCGTCCAACCGCAAAATATACGGCCGCGAATACCCGTTTGTTCCTTTGTTCCATTTCGACGCGAAGCGGTACGCGAATCGCAAGCCGCTGATACCGCTTAGGCTTCAGGCACTGTGGGGCTACTTGCGCCAAAAGCATGTGGTGAGTTCCCTAGAGTTTGATCTCCTCTATCTGCATGCTCCTGAGGCTTTGCCGTTTCTCTGGAACAAAAGTCAACCTGTTCTCTATCACATCCATGGCACGCAAGAGAGCGCCGCTGAATATTCACGCTATCCGATTTTTAAGACGCATCTGTTCTCGTATCCATACCGTGCGTGGGTAGGATCGATCCTTCAGAGGGCCGACGAGTTTATAGTTATTGATCAGGAGAGTTACGACCTTTACACACGACGGATTCCAAAGAAGAAAGACCGATTCCATCTTTTGCCGACAGCTATCGACGTGGAGCAATTTCGGAGGATTCCGGATTTGAATCGGAGCCAAGCTCGGCGTTCCTTAGGCGTCCCTGATCAGGGCAAAATGGTGCTGTATGTTGGCAGGCTCTCATGGAAAAAAGGAGTGGACCTGCTTCTGAGGGCGTTTTCGACATTACAGCAGGCACAACCCGACGCTTTCCTTGCCGTTGCCGGAGATGGCGAGGACCGCGCTGCACTCGAAGGCCTCGCTAGCGAGCTGAACATTGCCAGTAGAGTTTTTTTCTTAGGACAGGTGCCTCACTTACCGGCACCACAGTTGCCGATACTTTTCAATTGTGCCGACGTTTCTGTGGTTGCATCGTTCCACGAAAGTTTGGCCCTAGTTATTACAGAAGCCTTGGCTTGCGGCGTGCCCGTTGTGTCAACTCCTGTGGGAATCGCTCCTGCTGTGATTCGTGACGGTATCACCGGCTACCTAGTTCAATCACGTGAGCCGTCTGAAATGGCGGATCGAATACTCCGCGTTATTCGAGACAACGCTTACTTGCCGGATCAATGTGTTGAGGTGGCGCAACCCTACGCCGAAACTTCAAAGCATATCTGTGGTGTCATCGATGCGATGTCGCAGGGAATTCACGGGCATTGACGGAAGCACTGCGCCACCTTGCAAGCATAGAGTGCGCAACTGACAGCGGCATGGAATGCCAAGGAGAGCGCCGATTTTGATCTATTCGTTGAAGGAAATCGCTGGCTCAGCTTATTACCGAACTCGTCCAGTGGAGAGCCTCCAATTTCTCTATTCGAAGTGGGAGTTTGCGCGCAGAAGAGTCGATGATCCAATTGCCATGGTTGAAATGCTTGGTTTCGATCCGGTTGCGGCATTCAGCGGGTTCGATCGCTGGTCGAGCACGCTCGAACGTGTGGTGTTCAAAGTGGCGCAACAATGGGGCCAAGGCGGGATCAACATGCCCGAGGGCAAATTCCTTTTCGCTATTACGCGAACACTACGGCCGGAAATTCTGATCGAGACCGGAGTCGCCGCAGGAGTTTCCTCCTGCTTTCTTATGGCCGCACTTATCGAGAATGGACGTGGAAGTCTCTACTCGGTTGATCTACCTGTTGCTGGGGCCACTCAACTTAAGTGCGCCGATGCCAGCCAATACTCCTGGCCGCAACGTGGAGCTGGGTGGGCAATTCCAGACGATTTGAAGAAGGGAATTGGCTCGCGTCACCAACTCATCCTGGAAGATGTCCGAACCGCTCTTCCCCGCCTGCTTGATGAACTCGGAAGCATTGACTTTTTCTTCCACGACGATCTCCATCTGCCGGATCATATGCTTTGGGAATACGAGTGTGTCTGGAAACACCTCCGCGATGGTGGCGTTCTCGCTTCGCACGACGTAAACATGGGATGGATTCGCTTTTGTCGAAATCGCCGGATACCTCGTCAGCGATTGGTCAATTTGAACCGGCTTTGTGCCGTTCGAAAAAACAAGGAAAGATAACCTTTCAAGCTATGACCAGAGCCGCCGTTTTGACCATTGGCCCAAGTCCTCCTCCCTACAACGGTATGAGTGTCGCAACCGAGCTCGTTGCCAGATCAATCGATAATTCCATTGGGCATCTTCACTTAGATGAGCGCCTTCACTTAGATACGGCCGATCGGAGAGGACTGTCGAACGTTGGCAGGCTCGACATTCGCAACCTGTGGCTCGCCGCGATGCATGCGCTTCGGTACCTTTGGTTGCTCATTAGAAAACGCCCAGCGGTGGTGTATGTACCGATTTCGCAGGCTTGGTTGCCATTTTTGCGCGACTGCATGTTCCTTCTGCCGGCGAAGCTAACCGGTAGGAAAGTAATAGTTCATTTGCACGGCGGATATTTCGGCGTTTTCTTCCGCCGGACGTCGGCCTTCATGCGTTCGATCATTCGGCTGTCGCTAAAAGATGCGGCTTGTGCAATTGTGCTGGGGAAAAAGATCCAGGATGCTTTCGACGGCATTCTGCCGGCGGACCGTATTGCGGTGATTCCCAACGGCATACCGGATCCCTTTGAACGGTCCGTGTTTAGTAAGCGGCGCGACGAGAGCCCGACGATTTTGTTTCTAAGTACACTAATGGCGAGCAAAGGAACGCTGGACCTGCTTCGATCGCTACAGTTCGTTACCGCGAAAATTGGGCCCGCGCGCAGCATCTTTGCCGGCGAGTGGTACTCGGAAGAGGAACGCAAGTTAGCCGAGCAGCTTGTCCGGGCTCTTCCGAACGATTCAAAGCCCGATTTTGTGGGAGTAGTCGGCCCCTCGCGCAAATACGAACTCCTCGATCGCAGCACTATCTTTACCCTGCCTACCTTCTATCCGTTTGAGGGCCATCCGTATGTGATTTTAGAGGCAATGGCAGCCGGACTGCCGATCATCTCAACGAAGTGGGCATGCATTCCAGAGATGGTCGAAGATGGTGTAAATGGTTTTCTGATTGACCCGGGAGACGTTGAGGAACTTGCTGACAGAATTTGCACACTCCTGAGCGATGACAAGTTGCGTCACAGAATGGGACAGGCGAGTCGCGAGCGATTTCTCGAGGATTTCACTTTCGACAAGTTCTCCAGCAGATTACAGGGAGTGTTTTCTAGGGCGTTGGACGGCTGCGCACACGCTCAGCAGAAAGCGCATGTTGCATGAGGCCCCGCTTCGAACCAGTAGCCGGTCCGAATCGTGAGACGAGTATTTCACATGTCTCTGATGTGCGCGAGTTCTGGAACGTCGAGGCGTGCGGCTCGCATTTTGTCGCTGCGGAAAGAGGGACTTCTGAGTTTTACGAGCAGTTTCGTTCGTTCCGGTATCGGACCGAATGGCACATTTCCGAGCTTGTTCCATTTGAGGAAACAAGAGACAAGAAGATATTGGAAATCGGATGCGGCAACGGAGCTGATGGAGCGCTGTTCTCCCGTGCTGGAGCCGACTACACTGGAGTGGATCTGACGCCCGCCGCCGTTCGTGCGACGCAGAGCCACTTTGAAGCTCTGGGACTGAATGGGCGCTTCCAAGTGGAAGATGCGGAAGCCCTTTCGTTTTCGGACGAAAGCTTTGATTTCGTTTATTCGCACGGAGTGCTTCATCACACGCCGCATCCTAAGGTAGCCTTTGCCGAAGTATTCCGTGTGTTGAAGCCTGGTGGAAGGGCGATTGTGATGCTCTACCACAAACACAGTTTCAACTATTACATTCGCATTCTCGGATACATGCGAGCTCGAATTCTGCTCCATGTCCTCCTCCGGGTTGGCCGTCATTCCGAGGATCGCTCGCGAATAAATCAGCCGATGCTGCACTTACGTGGAAACCAGAACTCGTTGGTTTGGCGCGCGCACTATGCGAATTTTCTCCGTCAGGGATGGAGTTATCTGCAAGCCAAGAACTTCGTTCATCATGCTACTGATGGTCCTGCGTGCCCGGTCGCGAACGTTTACACCCATAGGATGGTGCGCACGATCTTTCGGCAGTTTACGGCGGTGGAGACGAAAGTGGCTCACTTTCCACTCCGCAAGTATTCTGCTTTCAAGTGGGTGCCACTTTTTGTTGAACGACGACTTTCTTCCATGCTGGGGTGGTACTTATTCGTCTATTTGACTAAATGAGCAGGGACGCAGTGCTGTTCGAGAGTTAAGAACAATATGTGTGGCATCTGTGGTACGGCAGGATTTGCCGACGAAAGTCTTCTGGCGCGCATGACGGACCTCATGACACATCGCGGGCCCGACGATGGAGGTGTGTACGTCTCGCCAGACAGGCTATTTGGGCTGGGCAACCGGCGCTTGAGCATTATCGACCTTTCGTCGGCCGGACACATGCCGATGTCAAATGAAGATGGCAAGATCTGGATTACGTATAACGGGGAAATCTATAACTTTCCCATACTGAGAGCAGAACTCGAAGCCTTCGGGCATAATTTCCGTTCGCATACCGATTCGGAGGTCCTCATTCATGGTTATGAGCAGTGGGGCATCGATCTACTCAAGCGTCTGAACGGAATGTTTGCGTTTGCAGTACTGGATCTGCGTTTGCGACCTGCAAAACTTGTGCTGGCTCGTGACCGATTTGGAATCAAGCCGCTTTACTACATACATATGGGCGATAGGCTTCTCTTCGCCTCAGAAATAAAATCCATTCTTGCCGCTCCCGAAGTGGCGCGCGAAGTAGATTTCGGTTCTCTGCACCGGTACTTGGCGTTCCTGTGGACGCCGGGACCGACAACCCTGTTTAAGGGCGTCTACAAGCTTCCTCCCGGTCATTACATGGAATGGTCGGACGGGCGCCCTTTGGTCCATTCCTACTGGAACCTTTCGTATGAGAGCCTTCCGGTGAAGGACGAACGGGAGCTTACCGGACAGCTACAGGACGTTCTAAATCGTTCAATCACTCGACAACTGATCAGTGACGTACCGCTAGGAGTTTTCTTAAGCGGTGGGTTGGACTCGAGCACGATCGCCGCAATAGCATCGCGCGCGAGCTCGGAGCCGCTGAGCACTTACACGATTGTCTATCGTCCTGAGGACAGCCGGCTGGAGCAGTCTGACGAAGACGCGGAAGTCTCGCGAGAGGTGGCAAAGCAGCTTGGAGCCAGACATCACGAGATTGTTGTGAGCCCCGATGTTGCAGAGATCCTGCCCAAGATTGTGTGGCACTTGGATGAGCCTGTGGCCGACGCTGCGGCGATCAGCACTTATCTGATTTGCAAAGCCGCTGGCTCCGAGCTGAAAGTTCTTCTCAGCGGGCAAGGTGGCGATGAGGTTTTTGCAGGGTATCGCGTTTACACCATGGCCGCATTAGCCAGTTCTCTCAGGGCCGTTCCGAAGTTGTTCTGGAATCGGCCGGCGAAAGGCATTCTCGATCTGTTGCCGAGAATCAAAGATCATGTTGCGGGCGTAAATCCGGGTCTCGTCCTTGCCGTGCACCGCTATTTGGCTAAGGTGGTGGAGGGTGCAAATCTTGAGGCCGAAGAGCGGTTTGTTTTCACTAGGTCCTACTACACCGATGCTGGGCAAATGCAGCTTTATAACTCCGATCTGGAGGGAGTTCTTCGAGGTTCCGTGGCTGGCGATCGACATCTGGAGTATTTCCGAGAGGTTGATGGGCTCGATTTTCTGAACCGCATGCTCTACGTCGACACAAAGACATTTCTTCCGGAGCTTAATCTCACCTATTCAGACAAACTGAGCTCCGCGGCCTCGGTGGAGGTGCGTGTTCCTCTTCTCGACAATGAGATCGTTGAGTTCATGAGCCGCGTTCCGGTTGAGATGAAGCTCAGGCGCTTTGAGACTAAGTACCTCATGCGTCGCGCTGTTAAGGATCTCCTTCCGGCACGCGTGCTCCACCGGCGGAAGGCTAGCTTTGGTGCACCCATTCGGACATGGCTACGACGTGATTTGCGAGAGATGGTCGACGATCTGCTTTCAGACAATTCGTTGCGCGATCGCGGATATTTCGATCGCAAAGCCATTAGAAAGTTGATCTCAGATGATCGGGAAGGGCGCGCGGACAACAGCTATCGCATTTGGGCGCTCCTCACCTTGGAACTGTGGCACCGAGCTTTTATTGACTCGCATCGTCCGCTGCAAACTTGTGATTCAGTCGTGGGCTCCATGACTGCGAACCTGGCAACATCATCCCCGGTGGTGAGCTGATTTACGCGCCCAATCCTCAACTCGTGGCCCAGTCAAGCCAAGCTAGTGAGTCTGCAGCACTCACATATAGTTCTGAACTATCTCTGGCCCTCGAACGCCTCGACAATTGGATCGAGGGCCAGAATTTCAAAGGCTGGGATCCGCATGATGCGCTAAATAGCCCGATTGTTCGTTCCCTTGTCGGCGAAAGTCACTTGCTGAGACTCGTCGCAGTGCAGGCCCTGAGGCACTCTCCAGTCAATATGCGTCCACTGCTGCGTGTTCCCAAGTCGCACAACCCCAAAGCAATGGGTCTGTTTCTCACCAGTTACTCACACAAGTATCGCAATGGCGGCATAGCTGATCGCGGTCTTCTGGTCAAGTTTTTCGCTCAATGGCTCAGCCAGCATGCGATTCGGGGCTATTCCGGGCCATGCTGGGGGTACAATTTCGACTGGCCCAATCGAGGTTTCTTTGCTCCGGCTGGCACTCCAACGATTGTCAATACAGCCTTTATCGGTCTGGCGTTCCTGGATGCGGAACCGGTGCTGAGGTCGTTTTTGGGAGGGCAAGAGAATGACGGCGGAGGCAGCGCATTTGAACCGCTACCGATTGCCCGAGGAGCCTGCGATTTTGTTTTGCGCGATTTGAATCGCCAGGATTCGAGTGCCGGGCAAGTGTGTTTTTCCTACACACCCATCGATCGCCGTTTCGTCTATAACGCGAATTTACTGGGTGCGCAGTTGCTGGCAGCGGTTCACGCTCGAACAGGAGAAACGAACTTGCGCGAATTTGCTCTTTCGGCAGCGCGTTTTGCAGTTTCTCGGCAGCGCAGTGACGGTTCCTGGACTTACGGCATTAGTCGCGACGACCAATGGGTAGATAACTTTCACACCGGATTCGTTCTCGTCGCCTTGAGCGAGATCGGGAGATTGCTCGATACTAACGAATTCGAATCGGCGACTCGAAGTGGATACCGGTTTTGGAAGGAACGGATGTTCCTCGAGAACGGCGCACCCAAGTATTACCTCAACAAAACCTATCCGATCGACGTTCACTCCGTTGCGCAGGCAATTCTTACGTTTCTTCAGTTTTCCGAATCCGAACCTGAAGCCCTTAAGGCAGCCCGACAGATTTCTATCTGGGCGATCAACAACCTTCAGGACTCGTCTGGGTTCTTTCATTATCAGATTCACCGCTGGCACCGTATACGAATTCCATATATGCGCTGGGGCCAGGCTTGGATGCAACTCGCACTCACAAAGCTCCAACTGAAATGCGACGGCCATAAGCGTGTCCCGGAGGTTGTGCATGCCCGCTAATCGAGTGGAGTTCTTGGGCTGTCCAGTCGATAACCTTTCGATGGAAGACGCTGTTGCCACTCTGGAGCGGTTTATCGAAACACGCGAGCCACATCAGATCGCCGTCATCAACGCGAACAAGCTCTGGCAAATGGAACAGGACCCAAGGTTGGCCACAGCTGTGCGCGGAGCGGCTTTGTTCATTCCAGAAAAGGCGGTGGTCATCGGGAGCCGGTTGTTGGGGCTAGAGGTTCACCATCACATCGGCGGAGTCATGCTGCTGAAGCGATTCTTATCTCGCGCGGAAGAAAGAGGATACCGCCTCTATTTCTTCGGTGCGCAGGCCTCTGTGCTGAATCGAGTGGTGAGCAATCTGCGATCGATTTACGAAAAATTGCAGATTGTTGGCTGGCATCATGGGTTCTTCACCAGCGAAGAAGACCTTGCGATCAGAAAGGAAATCGCGGAGCTTCGTCCGGATGCGCTTTTTGTTGCTCTTGGAAGTCCAAAACAGGAATTTTGGATCGCTCAGCACCTGCCGGAGCTCGGGGTTCCTGTTTGCATGGGCGTGGGAGGCAGCTTTGACGTGGTTGCAGGTATCAAGCGGGACGCACCAGATTGGATTCGCGCTCTGGCGATGGAATGGTTATTTCGGCTCGTGCAAGACCCGCGAAATCTGTGGCGTCGATATGCAATTACAATGCCTTGGCTGCTAAGAAAAGTTCTGTCTGAGCTAACACGCAAATGGCTGCCCGGCTTTGAGCAGGGCCACGGATAAACGCATGTTCGACGATAGGCGCGGAGTCCTGCTCAAGAATAATCCATTCGGAGTTTTAAGAAAGATGTGCGTGCAAGCAGAAGAGATGGTGTCACTGGAGATGTCGCCGTTCTGGCACCGTTGGCTCTTCGTGACCGCAAAGCGCGCTCTGGATATCGTGTTGTCGGCCTTTTTCTTGTTCCTTCTTTTACCAATGTTTCTAGTATTAGCTGTGATGGTGAAGCTGACTTCTCCAGGACCACTTTTCTACACATGGCGGGTAGTGGGAAAAGACGGTCGGCGTTTCAACGGATATAAGTTCCGTTCGATGTGTGCCAACGCTGACGAGTTAAAAGGCCAGCTCGAACATCTCAACGAGATGGATGGGCCCGTATTTAAACTCACCCAAGATCCGCGTGTCACTAAACTCGGAATCTGGATGCGCCGTCACAGCTTAGATGAGCTGCCCCAGCTTTATAGCGTATTGAAGGGAGACATGAGCCTGGTCGGTCCACGTCCTCCTCTCTATAGCGAATATGAGTGTTTTACCGAATATCAGAAGCGAAAGGTCGCAGTTAAGCCAGGTATTACGTGCTTGTGGCAAGTTAACGGACGCAATGACGTGAGAAGCTTTGAGCAATGGGTGGAGATGGACTTGAAATACATACGCGAGTGGAGTCCGCTGTTGGACTTCCGCATTTTGTGCAAGACATTTATTGCGGTGTTTGCTGGCACAGGGAAATAGGTCTTTTTTGAACCTCAGAAGGACCTTATCGAAGGAATGACCAATGGAGGATTCTGAATGAGAGTCTTAGTGACCGGAGGTGCGGGGTTCATCGGATCGCACATCGTCGATCGGCACCTAAGGAAAGGGGATCATGTTCGCGTTCTCGATTCGCTGGAGGCGAGAGTTCATCCCAGGGGCAAACCGCCATATCTCAGAAGCGACGTCGAGTTTATCCAGGGCAGCATCTTGGACCGCTGGCTCCTAAAACGGGCGCTTGATGGCATTGATGTCGTGTCCCATCAGGCGGCATACCAAGACTACATGCCTGACTTTTCGAAGTTTCTAAGTGTGAATGCCGTCGGGACGGCACTGTTGTATGAAGTCATCGTCGAGCACCAGATTCCGGTGAAGAAGATTGTGGTTGCCTCCTCGCAAGCGGTGTACGGGGAGGGCCAATACAAATGCACACAACATGGATTTTTCCTTCCTGCACCGCGGTCACAGGGGCAACTCCAACGTGGCGAGTGGGAGGTGCAGTGTCCCGAATGTCACGCCGTGAGCGAGTCAGTACCTCTTCGCGAATCGCATGTCAATCCGTACAACCAGTACGCAGTATCGAAGCTTGCCGAGGAAAAAACGGCGTTGGGATTGGGTTGGCTCCACAATATTCCCACCGTCGCGTTGCGCTATTCAATTACGCAGGGCATGAGACAGTCTCTCTTTAACCAGTATTCTGGCGTTTGTCGAATATTCTTTAGCCGCGCGATGAGTGGGCTACCGCTGGTAGTGTACGAAGATGGGCGGCAGAAACGCGACTTTGTTCACGTTCAGGACGTAGTTGACGCGTACGAGGTCGTTCTGACCAGCGATGCTGCAAATTATCGTGCCTTCAATGTTGGCAGTGGACATGCGATGACAGTGCTCGACTATGCTGATGCAGTTGCAAAGAGGCTTGGAAGAGAAATCTCAGTTCACGTTTCTGGGGAATACAGGCGGGGTGACAACCGGCATAGCGTATCGTCGGTTTCTGAATTGACGGGGCTTGGATGGTCTCCCAGGCGGACGCTCGCCAACATTCTTGATGATTTTCTTGCGTGGGTTGACGCCAATGGCGGCATACCTGCTGACGCAATGAGTGCTTATGCGCATATGAAGCAAGCCGGGGTGGTAGTAGGGGTGTAGTTCTGCTCGTCGGTGTTCATCGAGCAGATTTTTTCATTGAGGACGTTGCAAGAACCTTGAATCCTGGAGGAAATGTGTCATCCCCCGACCAAATCCAGAATGCCGCATCTTACTTTTCCGTTTTGGAACGCTCAGTTTCCACCTTAGAGTGGAATCGCATTGACCTCATTGCCCGTATCCTCTATCGCGCATATGAGGACCAGAAAACCACATTCCTCTTCGGCAATGGAGGCAGTGCTGCCCTTGCTTCTCACTTCGCTTGTGATCTGGCAAAAGGCACTTGGGTCGATGGGCCGAGTCGCAAGCGTTTCCGTGCAGTCGCTCTTACAGACAATCTGCCAATCCTCACGGCTTGGGCCAATGATTCCGGCTACGAGGATGTTTTCGCAGAGCAGCTTCGGGGCCTCATTCAGCCAGATGATGTGGCCTTTGCAATTAGCTGCAGTGGAAACTCGCGCAACATCCTGAAGGCGCTCGAAGTCTCAAGAGAAGCTGGCGCCGTTACGATCTGCTTGGGCGGATTCGAGGGTGGGCTTATGAAGTCCCTTTGCGATACGGCTCTGATTGTTTCCTCCGACAACATGCAGATCATTGAGGATCTCCATCTCTCTGTCGCCCATTGCCTGTTCACGATTGTGCGAAATCACATTCTGCAAGAGGATTTCAAGAAAGTGGTTGCCGCAAGAGCGTCATAGGGCAAGTCTTTGGTTGACAAGGGCTTGGATTGCTCCCAGAATTACAGTTCCGGTGTAATTTGTAACCGTGAGAGCGTCATTTCGGTTTGCAAGTTAAGGATTTGTCTGTTTCATCATGGCTCCCCCGAACGTGATGAGTCGTCGTCTGCGGTTTGCAGTTCTTCTCGCCGATCTTCTCTGGATCCTGATTTCCGCCACGATCGCATACTTCCTTCGCTATCGGCTTCATAGCCCAAGCTCATCGCACCGGAGTTATATCGAATACGTCCTAGTGGCAAGCGTTGCAATGGTCGTTTGGGCGCTGCTGTTTACTCGTATGCGTCTTGACGGATTTTCGGATGGCTGGGAGGCGCCGCGAGTCTGGTCACAGGTGACGACGGGTGTCCTGTTGCTGACATGCGTCACTCTGTCGGTGGCATTTCTCTCCAGGCAGTCGTACTCGAGACTGCTGCTCTTGTACTTCGGCGCGCTCCTGTTAATCGGTTTTATTTGCATCCGCTCTTTGGTGCGCGCCTTTGTTGCCTCGCGCTTTCGCAATCGAGCACTGCAACGCGTCGTGATCATGGGCAGCTGCAATGTTGCTCGTGAGTTGGCAAATAAAATCCAGCGACATCCTGAGCTCATGAAGAATGTGGTTGGCTTCCTCTACTCAGCCAACGACATGCCTTTGGGATCGCCACGTGCCGATGTTCCCCTTCCAGCTTTGCCCCCCACGAGCACTGTTGGAGTGATCGAACTCTTGAAAAAACAAGCTGTGGATGAAATCGTCGTAGCCCATCCGCGCGCCGGCGCCTCGGAGATCCAAAAGCTGCTTCGGCTCGGCCGACTCGCAGGATTGAAGGTTTCACTGGTGCCAGAAGGATATGAACTTTACCTCTCAAAGGCGAGTTTTCTGGACGTTGAGGGTCTGCCAATGCTTTGTTTGGAAGAGCAACGCCCGAATCAGTTCGCAGTTGTCGCGAAGCGCACGGGGGATCTGGTAATTGCCACCGCTCTGACAGTATTGGTGAGTCCGATCGTCATCATCGCTGCAGCGAGTCAAATCATAGCCGCAAGAAAGCCTTTCAAGCGCGAGCTTCGATGTGGTTTACATGGGCAACCATTTCTGATGTGGCGCATAAACATCGATCGAGATGCAACCGACCTTTCCGGTTTGCGTCTTTGGCTGGCTCGGCTAAGTTTGACCGAACTCCCGCAGCTTTTGAATGTCATCTTGGGGGACATGAGCCTGGTTGGACCACGACCTGAATCGCCGGATCGTGTAAAGCACTATTCCGAATGGCAGCGTCAGAGATTGAGCGCAAAACCAGGTTTGACCGGACTGGCGCAAGTCCACGGTCTCCGCGAGCAACACGCGTCCGAAGACAAGGCGCGCTTCGATTTACAATACATGCTGCATTGGTCGCCGCTGCTGGACCTCTCGCTGCTACTACAAACTCTCTGGACGGTCGCGCTTCGCATATGGCACCCGGCTGAGCCGACCGCCGTTGTCCCCCGGACTCCGGAGCCCGGTTTCACGGAGGTTCTTGATGTTGATCGTTCGCACGCCGGTGCGGATTAGTTTTGGCGGCGGAGGGACCGATTTACCCGCCTATTATCAGAAGTTCGGTGGCGCAGTTCTAAGTACTGCCATCAACAAGCATTTCTACACAATCCTTCAAAAACGCGCCGACGACAAAGTGCAGGTAATCTCGTCCGACCTGCGCGTGGTAGAAACTTGGGCAGACATTTCCCGGATGAGCGTCAAGGGAAGCGACTTGGAGATACCACTTTGTGTGATGAAAGAACTCGGATGCGCAGTTTCGTTCAACCTCTTTCTTGCGTCCGAAATTCCGCCGGGAACGGGCTTGGGTTCGTCAGCCAGCGTTTGTGTGAACGTGCTCAAGACCCTCACTACATATCTCGGCATTCCGATGTCGAAGTATCAGTTGGCGGAACGAGCATTCCATGTCGCACGAAACGTCCTTGGCAAGCCTGTCGGTAAGCAGGACGAGTACGCCGCGAGTTTTGGGGGCTTGAATTTCATTCGGTTCGCAGAGGATGAGTCGGTTACCGTGGAGCCGCTCGATCTTGAGCCCGACCTGGTAAGAGAACTTGAATCGAACTTGATGTTGTTCTTTACTGGCGCCGCTCATCATTCCTGGACGATCCTGAAAGAGCAGGAGCATTCGACGAGGACAAAGACCGGCGTCGCCATTGACAGTTTGCATGAAATCCGAGAGCTTGCAGATCTGATGAGGGCCACTCTCAAAGCGGGAAATCTGGACCAATTTGGCGAATTACTTGATAAAGGATGGCGAGCAAAGAAGCGAGTCTCACAAAGAATATCGTCTTCTCGGATTGACGAGATGTACGAGGCTGCACGTGGAGCGGGGGCCTTGGGCGGTAAGATCACAGGAGCCGGAGGTGGAGGATTTCTCTTGCTGTACTGTCCGCAGCCCGCCCAGCAAGCAGTGCGCGCCCGCCTTACCGCATTGGGTGCTCGTGAGATGGATTTCGAATTTGATTTCCAGGGTGCTCAGGTCGTCGTCGATGATCCCTTCATCGATGCAGATGAGCGCGGCGGCATGAAATGGACCTTTGAACCTTTGGCGGCTGTGAACTTCTCGCGTTGATGACTGTTGCTCCCCAAAAGGCTTTCTTGCTTGCGGCGGGTCATGGAACACGACTGCGACCGTTGACCGATGTTACGCCAAAGTGTCTCTTACCCATCTGCGGGGTTCCGATGCTGCAAATCTGGCTGGCGAAATGCCGCCAGTACGGCATTCAGGAGGTTCTGATAAACCTCCACTCTCACGCCGATTTAGTTCGTGAGTTCCTTGAACGAAACAATGTATCCGGTGTTCGAGTTCAAGTTTCTGACGAACCAGTACTGCTTGGTAGCGCCGGGACGATTCGAGCCAACATGAGGTGGCTATCAGATGCAAGAGGTTTCTGGATTTTCTACGCTGATGTGCTGACTGATTTGGATTTGAACCAAATGGTCAAACGACACTCTGTGTTAGGAGCATGTGTGACTATCGGTGTATACAGGGTTCCTGACCCATCCCGATGTGGAATTGTTCAGGTTGACGAAAAAGGCTGGATCACTGAATTCATAGAAAAGCCGAGACTGCCTGTGGGCAATCTTGCGTTTTCGGGCATTCTCCTCGCATCTCGCGAATTCGTCGATTTCATCCCTGAACGCTTACCGGTGGACATCGGATTTGATGTATTGCCGCGGCTGGCAGGCAGAATGGGTGCCTACGAGATTCAGGATTATTTAATCGACATTGGCACGATGGAGAACTATCGCTCTGCTCAGCAGGATTGGCCAGGACTGAAGAGGGCAAGAGTTTAGGAGCAAAATGCTTAGAGGCGTTATTTTTGATATGGACGGGGTCCTGATCAACAGCCATCCGATCCACAAACGCGCATGGAAGAAGTTCTTCGATTCCTTTGGCCTGGAAGTCTCAGACGCAGAGCTTGATTTCGTTTTGGATGGCCGCAAGAAAGAAGACATCCTCCGTCACTTTCTTGGCGATCTGCCGAATGCTGAGATCAGAGAATTTGGTCATCGCAAAGAAATGCTGTTCAGGGAAGAGGCGCTGGCAATCGAGCCGGTTGAGGGGGTGCTGGAATTCTTAGGGCAATTGACGCGCTCCGGCATCGGCTTCGCTGTGGCGTCTTGCGGAAGTAAGAGCCGAGTTAACTACATTCTCCGTCAGTTGAACATTCACGATCAATTTGTGGCCATCGTCACCGCTGATGACATTGAGTGCGGGAAACCCAATCCGGACATCTTCCGGAAGGCCGCGGATCGTCTAGGCTCCCCATACAGCGACTTGCTGGTTTGCGAAGACGCGATCTCCGGGGTTCAGGCTGCGAAGGCTGCGGGCATCAAGTGCCTTGGCATTGCGGACCACGCACGGGCCGATGAACTCCTCGAGGCGGGCGCGGAGCGAGTTGTCGCCAACTTCGCATCTACCTCGTTGCCACAGCTTGAGGAACTCTTCGTATAGAGCTCCTTCCTGGTACGGTCGAAAAAAACTGCGCCAAGCGCTATTTCTTGTTGCATTGGGACTCTTGACTGCGTACACTGCCTCCCTTCGCTGTGGAACCGGTGTCAAATCGAGCCCGATTAGTTCCAAAATGGCAATAGAGGGTCTGGAGAATCTGCTAAAACCCTTCCGATGAGAAGAAAACAGGCTCGGTCGAAGGCTTCAATGTCGCTCCCACAGAAGGGAAACACGCGGAAGCCGACAAATCAGGGATCGTCACCCAGACAGCAATGGAATTCGAATTCGACGGCTGGGGTATGTGGAGACTCCACCTGGGACCGGGCAAATGCCAGCGAATTCCCTGCAATGGACTTGAATGATCTCCTCGGTCGGGAAGCCGTTCAGATCGAGTTGGATTCGGTTCGTCAAGCTGTGACCGGTAAGGTGGTTCTTGTGACCGGAGCAGCTGGCTCGATCGGTTCTGAACTGTGTCGGCAGATTCTGGTATGCGGGCCGGCGACGCTCGTCTGTCTGGATCATAATGAAACGGGTCTCTTTTACTTACAGAGGGAGCTTGATGCTAGCCGATCCCGCGCTGCAATCGTTTATTGCGTCGAGGATTTCGGCAATTCTGACCCGATGAGGCGTATCTTCTCCGCCCATCAGGTCCAGATCGTATTTCATGCAGCAGGGTACAAGCATGTACCCATGATGGAGCAGAATCTTCGAGCTGTGCTGGAGAACAATGTCTTTGGGCTCGTTCGACTTCTTGAGGCTTCCGAGGCGACAGGCTGTGAAGCCTTCGTGCTGATTTCGAGCGACAAGGCAGTGAATCCGACGAGCGTCATGGGGTGCACAAAGCGCCTCGGAGAACTCATTCTGGCTTCCTGTCCGAACGGCAGCATACGTTGTATTTCAGTACGCTTTGGGAACGTGCTGGGGTCGCAGGGCAGCGTTGTGCCTGTGTTCCTGACGCAAATCACAAGAAACCGGGCGCTTACCGTGACTCACCGTGATATCACGCGCTTCTTTATCACGGTTGATGAAGCTGTGTCGCTCTTGCTGCAGGCGTCGGCGATAGGGAAGCGCGGGGATATTCTGTCGTTGGAAATGGGCAAGCCGGTTCGCATTCTCGACCTGGCACAAAGACTGAGGCGGCAGTTTGGCAAGACCGGAAAGGACGTGAAGATTGTCTTCAGCTGCTTAAGGCCAGGTGAAAAGTTGCATGAGGAACTCTTCTACAAGGACGAGCAAGAACTCCCGACTTCGTGCGACAGAATCAAGCGGGCTTCAGGTCCAATCGTGAGTTGGCCGAAACTGAAGTCAAAATTAGATGCTCTTCGTCTCGCTCTTTACACCGCTGATGACGACAAGTTGCGTGCTCAGATTCAAGGAATTATTCCTGAGTACCGTTTCGAGACTACTCCCGCGCACGCACGTGGCAAAGCCATAGTGATTTCGCGAGGAACCCGTTATAGCCCCGGTTCGGATGGAGTACTGCCCAAGAATCTGATCGCGCAACGGGGTGCGACCGACACCGAGATCCCAAGCCCTGGTTCCTCGTAACCTGCAAGGAATCCGCGATTCTTCCTTGGGCCTCAGTTTACCTTCAGTGTCAGGGTCGTCGGGATGCTCCGGGTGCCTGAGGTAGCCGTCACGACGACGCTATAGGTGCCGGCCGGTGTTCCTGTAATCGGAGGAGGCGTGATTGAATTGCTTCCCCCACAGGCTGGGATTAGCGAGACTCCTGCTACCACGCCGAGTAAAGCAAGACTCCTCGTTCTGCTTCTTCCCTGCTTCGAGCAGGCAAGAAGCAAGGTCAGCAGTGCTCCCAGCGATATTATTAGGGCTGCCGATGGTCCATTGCGGCTAAAGGGTGAGCTCACAGACCCAGAGGTTGGGGCTGGCTGCGAACTTGAATGTGCCGTTGTGGAAATGGTCAGCGTAACGGCCGTTGGTGTTGTACCGCTCACGCTGACGGACGCTGAGGGTGCAAAGGTACAGGTCGCGGCCGCGGGCACTCCACTTGTGCATGCAAACGCTACGGTGCTGTTGAATCCGTCCACCGCCGAAGCATTGAGGTTGTACGTAGCCGGCTGACCGGAGTTGACGGTCTGCGACGTGCCACTTGCGCCGGCGCCGATTGCAAAGTCGGAGGCATTTCCAACTAGATTCGCCGACTGTGAGATTCCATTGGCGTCCGTTATTGTAAGCGTTCCGTTGGTTTGTCCTGCAGCAGTTGCCGTGAAGACTATTGGAATTGTGCAGTTCCCCCCGTTAGCGGGAAGCGATATTCCGGCACTGCACGTGCCGCCACTCTTTGCGAATGGTGCTGTGATGCTTATTCCCGAAATGGTTGTGCTTGTTGAGCCGGAATTACTCACAGTCACGGTTTGGGCAGACGTAGCGTTCTGAACTGAACCGTTGAACGTGAGTGAAGACGTCGAAAGAGAGAGGGCCGACACGACCCCAGTACCACTTATAGCTGTCGTATGAGGGCTGCCCGCAGCGGAATCGGTAATCACTAGCGTGTTGGACTCGGAGATTGCTGTCTGCGGACTGAAACTCACCTGAACTTGGCATGCTGCTAGGTTGGCGAGCGTGCCGATCGGGCAATTGTTCGTGATTGCGAAGTCAGTTCCGGCCGGAGTTCCGAGCGCTACGCTGGCGATGGTAACCGGCGAACCTGAATTGTTCGTGAAGGTGACAGTCTGGCTGGCGGTGGATTTTACCAATCGATTCCCGAATGCGACCGGATTCGGTGACAGATCGACCGCAGGCGGCAAAGGCAGGGCAAACTGCCAGACTCCGCGACCGTAGGTTGAGACGCGGAGTAGCTTCGGCTGCACTGCATTGCTGCCGAACACTCGGATTTTCGTTACCGGAACATTCGGTAGGCCGGTTCCGAGGATTTCCCAGGATGCGCCAGCGTTCAAGCTGATGAATGCTCCGATGTCGGTTCCGACATAGAGTACGTTCGGATCGTCGGGATCTACCGCGATCGAGTCCAACGGCGCGTCAGGAAGATTGCTGGTGACGTCAGTCCAAGATGAGCCGGCGCTTATCGTCCGGAAGATATGGCTAACCCCGAAGCCTTCCACTGTGAGATATGCGGTCTTTCCCGTTGCATCGCTGCGATCGACTTCAATCGACGAGACTGGATATGGGCCGTAAGTGGCGCTGCCAGTATTGAGCACCGCGCCGGGGTTCGGCGTCACGTCGACCCAGCCCGCGGTGGACCCATGCTGAAGGGCTCCCGCGTTGGTGTTTACGAACACGTGACCGAGATTGCCGCCGCTGTCATTCAAGGTGCCAGCGCCTTCTAAGCCAACGTATAAAACCTGAGAGACGGTATGCGTCACGACTGTAGGACTGCCAGTCGTGCCACCATCTTTTTGACTGACGCTCACTTGAGGCCCACCAGCTGCGATTGCTCGAATCTTGGTTGTGCCGTTCACGCAGGTGGTTGCGTTGCTGTCAAAAATGGGACTCACGTCCTTGTTGGGCACGGTAGAAGCAGTCGTAACGTCAAACCAGGAGGTGCCGCCAACGCCTGGACCTCGCCACAGACGACAAGTGCCAACTAGCAAGTCCCGACTGCTGCCCAAGGCCCCATCGGACGGGTCGAGAGTGTAGGGCATGTAAAACTCGGCGGTATCGTTCGCGACCTGCGACGGGCCAACGTTGGGGCCTGCTGCGGGATAGGGCGCCGCGCCGAAGGTTCCGGGAGTGCACGCTTCAGCGTTGGCGATGTTCGGACCGTTCGGAGGCGCCTGCTTGTTGGTTGCGTCGCACTGCTGAATCGAAACGCCGGTGTTTGTCGCGTACCAAATCCCATCAGGATTGTTTGGATCGATCTCGTTGAAACCGCCATCTCCGCCGTTGACGGTCTGCCAGAGTAAAGTCGCGCTGCCTAACAGTGCGGGTGTTCCATTGTCCTGCAGCCCTCCGAGCAAGACATTTTGGTTCGCAGGATGCTGTGAGAACGAGACCATCTCAGAGAGAGAACCCATATTCGCATCGAGATTCTCAAAAGGATTGGGGGACGTACACGCGCCATCCGAAATAGAAGTGCCGTTCAATGCGCGATAAACTCCACCGTCGTTTACGAAGTACATCTTGAGGGAGTTAAGCGCGAAATCGAAACCGTGTTGATCAGGGTGCACGTGCGATGCAGCGGCAATTGGTACGTTTGATGGACAATTCACGCCGCGATTGACGTTGTAAACGAACGTCAGGTTGATCCAAGTGCAATCATTTATTCCTTGCGAGGGATTCAGGGAGCACTTGAAGATGTCACGCGTGCCGACCATTAGGTCTGTTCCTGCTCCGTTCGGCACAGCACCAATCCATAGGTTGTAGTCACCCTGTCCGATTTGATTGGTGCTCGTGTTGTCTACCAGTCCTGTTGTTCCAGTGCTGTTCAGCGGGCGCCACGTGCTACTGCCATTCGAAAGGACAAAGACGCCCTGACTAATATCGTTATCATTTACGTAAATGACGTACATATCGCGGGTCGTAGGTTGAATTGCTATCTGGCCACGATAAAGGGGGCAGTTGCCGGTGGGATTAGGAGTCGGCTGGCTTGTTGGACAGTTTACGGTGTTGAGTGCTCCTGAACTGCTAGGTTGATTCGTAGAGCGGCTCCAAATCGCCCCATCGGCACTTTCGTAAAATCCGTGATAGCGATAGAAGGCGTAAAACTTTCCTGTTCCGGGATTATAGGACACATCGGTGACAGTTCCCTCGGTGAGAGTGGTAGTGCCATCCTGTACTGTGGCATAGTGCCAAGTTTGGCCGGCGTCCTGGGAGTAGTAGATTCCACGTCCGCCGATTGAGTCGGATCCGTATCGTTTACCGTTGGTCGATCCCATGCCGACAACGACAAGGTTCGGACTTGCGGTGCTCCATGCGAACTTGCTCGCCCCAAGTCCGGCGAAAGTTTTTACTCCGTTATCGGCGCTCTTAATGATTGGAGCCCAAGTCTGCCCGCCGTCCGTTGAGCGCAGAATCCCCATCCCATAGTAGGAATCGCCGGAGCTGTTGGGCTCGCCGGTTCCAACCAGCACTACAGCACTATTTCCTGTCATTCCTGGCTGAATAGAGACCGCTCCGACGGCTAAGGTAGGCTGATCGTCGATCAGGGGTGTCCACTTCACGGTGGTGGGGTCTGCCGCCGCGGCATTCGTCGACTTCCAGACGCCCCCGAAGGCAGCTCCGATGTAGATCGTATTTCCAGTGTTATCGCCCTGGTCGACCACGACCGACGTAACTCTTCCCACCACTCTCCCGTAGTCCTGCCCGGGATCTGACCCGATCGGAGCTGGGCCCAAGTTGGTCCATGTGCCGGGAAATGTAGCTCCAGTAAACGGAATTCCGCTTGCTGTGTTCTGTCCTGGAGCGGCACTGAAAGTCGAGGTCGATTGCTGGGTTGATCCCTGAGAGTTCAAGGTCATTTGCTGTTTCTGAATGTATGCGCGATGGAGCAGGTCGGAAGCATGTTCGCCTGCTGCGCGGCGTCCTCCGCGAAACCATTCCTGGCGGCCCGTGGGATTGTCTGCGTCCGGATCCAGATCCTCATCTGGAACGTTTGGTTGAACGCTGCTGGAGGTTTGTTTGCCGGGACGCACGCGAGCACCCTGGCTTTCCAAAGAAGGTGGCATTAACAGGACAATAACTACAGAGCAGAGAATGGACAGGGGAATAGCGTTGGACTTACGCATAAGCTCCACAAACACAGAAAGTATGGGTCGAGAGGCTGTGGAAAAGTATGTTCCTGGTCAGAGACAAACGTCAATGAACGAACACCTTAGCACTAATGGAAAGCTGCTTTAGCCCGGACTGGGTGGGAGAGCCACTGGGCTTACTCGGGCTTCCCGAACCGATCTCATGTTGAGCGTAACTCCTAAGGTAATATGGTAGGAACCCGCCTGTTTCTATGAGTTCATCCGATTCAGCCTTTGTTGGGGTGCTGGCCGCCCATCCAGTCCTTTGTGACGGCGCCATGGGCACCCTGCTGTATTCCAAGGGCATTTTTATCAACCGGTGCTACGACGAGCTGAATCTCTCCCAGCCTGAGCTGATCACGGGGATCCATCAGGATTATCTCCACGCAGGCGCTGAGGTCATCGAAACCAACACCTTTGGCGGCAACAGCTTCCGGCTGGCCCGGCATGGATGTGCGGACAAGGTTCGTGAGATCAATCTGGCGGGAGCCCGGTTGGCCCGGGATGCCGCCAAGAGCTTCCAAGCTCTAGTAGCGGGAGCCGTAGGACCGCTGGGCGTGAGAATTGAGCCATTGGGCAAGATTGCCCGAGAAGAAGCCCGGGATTCCTTCCGTCAGCAGATTGAAGCGTTGGTTGAGGGGGGAGTCGATCTTCTGGTGCTGGAAACCTTCGGATCGCTGGAGGAACTGCACCAAGCCGTTCTCGCGGCCCGAGATGTTAACCCCGACACACCCGTCGTCGCTCAAGTGACGATCGATGAGGATGGAAGCTGCCTCGACGGATCGACTCCCGAAGTCTTCGGCCCAAAGCTTACCGAGTGGGGAGCCGACGTAGTTGGGATTAACTGCAGCGTTGGCCCTGTGGCGATGCTGGATGCGATCGAGCGCTTGAGGCAGGTGACGACCGCACCTCTATCGGCGATGCCCAATGCAGGCATGCCGCGCAACGTTGAAGGCCGAAACATCTATCTGTGCTCGCCCGAGTATATGGCGAGTTACGCGAGGAAGTTTGTCGCGGCTGGTGTGCGGTTTGTAGGAGGCTGTTGCGGAACCACGCCTGAGCATATTCGCGTGATGAAGTCTGCGATTCGAGTTACGAACGCGAAGAAAACGCCTGCGTCTGTCTCTCACGAAAGCAAGACACCGTCTGCCATTCAGCCCGTCCCGATTCAGAATCGGTCGCGTGTGGGCGAGAAGCTCGCGTCAGGTGAGTTTGTCACTCTGGTTGAGATCGTTCCACCAAAGGGTGTGAATCCGGCCAAGGAAGTGGAGGGTGCGCGCTATCTCAAGTCGGTTGGGATCGACGCCATCAACATTCCTGACAGTCCGCGGGCTTCGGCGCGCATGAGCAATCAGGCTCTGTGCCTGCTGATTCAACAGCAGGTCGGAATTGAGACCGTGCTCCACTACAGTTGCCGCGATCGCAACGTGCTCGGTATCCAGTCGGACTTGCTTGGCGGTTACGCCGTCGGCATTCGCGACTTGATTTGTATCACCGGCGATCCGCCCAAGATGGGAAATTATCCCGATGCGACCGCTGTTTTCGACGTGGATGCGATCGGCCTGGTCAATATAGTGCGCAATCTGAATCAAGGGCTGGATGTCGGCGGAAACCCGATGGGCAATGCGACTGCGTTTGTGATTGGCGTCGGCGCAAATCCGGGAGCGCCTAATCTCGACGAAGAGGTTCGGCGCTTCGAGTACAAAGTGGAGGCTGGGGCGGAGTACGCAGTCACGCAGCCAGTGTTTGATTTGAAACTGCTGGAAACGTTTTTGCGGCGCATCGAGCAGTTCCGCATCCCGGTGCTTGCCGGTATTTGGCCGCTGGTGAGCGTCCGCAATGCGGAATTCATGAAGAACGAATTGAGGGTGTCTGTGCCGGACTCGATCCTCGCTCGCATGGCATCGGCTACGAGCGCCGAGGCTGCTCGCGCTGAGGGTGTTGCTGTTGCTCGTGAGATGTTGGTTGCCGTACGGGGTGCAGTACAGGGAGCGCAGATTAGTGCGCCGCTGGGACGATATTCCTCGGCGGCAGATGTGCTCGAGGCACTGGGTGGAAACGGCCATAAGGCCGCGGCTGTGTAAGGGGGTTCGTAAGACTCGTTTTTCGAGCATTTACAGGCGTGTTGTAGAATTGAGCTTGGCCGCTCGATTCTTACGTTTTCCTGCTCGGTCCCCCGAGAGAGGACGCGGATGGAGTACAGCATGATGAACCGCCGAATGCAGATGCGAATGCGCGGGGCTCACGCCCACTAACCTCCGTCTCCCTGCGGCACAACCAGCCTTGTGCCCTATGCAAGCCAAGCAACAAGAATTGCCCAGGACTGATGGAGTATCACCATCATGTCGTGCAGTTCATTTAAGGAATAAACGTGGAATCGCCTTTTCTAAAAGCCGTTCGCGAACGCGTCGTTATCTACGACGGCGGGATGGGCTCGCTCATTCAGGACATGAATCCGACCCTGGAGGATTTTTGGGGTCAGGAAAACTGCAGTGAGGTCCTGAACCTCAGCCGTCCCGATATGATTCGCGACATTCACGCGCAATATCTGCGCGTGGGCGCCGATGTGGTTGAGACGAATACATTCGGCGCCACCAACATCGTGCTCGGCGAGTTTGGTTTGCAGGACCGCGTGGCCGAAATCAATCACGCTGCCGTGAGGCTTGCGCGCGAGGCCGCCGCACAGTTCTCGACGCCAGAGCGTCCACGGTTCGTTGCGGGTTCGGTAGGACCGACGACCAAACTTCCCTCACTCGGACATATCGGATTCGACGAGATGCTCGCGTGTTACGTCGAGCAAATGCAAGCCCTGATCGCGGCGGGGGTTGATGTTCTGCTCATCGAGACTTCGCAGGACATTCTGCAAACCAAGATCGCAGTCGCCGCCGCCTTCGATGCCATGAAGGCCGCCGGAAAGCGTGTGCCTCTGCAGGTGCAGGTCACGCTGCAGAATGCCGAAGACGGAACCATGCTGCTCGGCACCGATATCAATGCCGCTACCGCGATTCTGGATGCGTACGACATCGATATCGTGGGCCTGAATTGCGCGACCGGTCCGCGCGAAATGAACGATGCGGTTCGCTACTTGTGTCATAACAGCTCAAAGCCCATTTCGGTTCTTCCGAATGCCGGCTTGCCTCACAACGAAGGCGGCCGCACCGTCTATAAGCTCACTCCGCAGGAGTTGGCCGATTATCACAAGCGCTTCATCGAAGAGTATGGAGTGCGCATTGTCGGCGGGTGTTGCGGCACTACGCCGATGCACATCGACGCCGTGGTAAAGGCGTGTGCGGCGCTGCAGCCCGCGGTCCGCAACATAAAGCCGCGTTCGGAAGCCGCGAGCGCCTACACATCTGTTCCGCTCGAGCTTGATGGTCAGCCGGTCGTTGTGGCCGAGGAGATGAACACGACCACGCGCGTCGAGCACTTCAAGAATCTTGTGCGCGAAGCCAAGTACGACGACATCCTCGCGCTATCGAAGAAGCTGGTAACCGAAGGCTCGCACATGCTCGACCTGTGCTGCGCCATCGTTGGGGAAGACGAGAAGGGCTACATTAGTTCGATCCTCGAGAAGATCGCTACGCGTGTGCCAGCGCCGATCCTTGTCGACTCCACGGAAGCCGACGTAGTGGAAGTTGCGCTCAAGCGCATCCCGGGCAAAGCAATCATCAACTCCATCAATCTCGAAGATGGCGAGAAGCGAACCAGCAAAGTGCTGCCGATGGCAAAACGCTATGGCGCCGCGGTGATTGCGCTCACGATCGACGAAGACGGCATGGCACTCACGGCCGACAAGAAAGTTGCGATTGCCAAGCGCATTCACAAGCTCGCGACTGAGAAGTACGGGATTCGTTCCGTGGATCTGATTTTCGATCCACTGACTCTGCCGATTTCAACAGGGCAGCAGGAATACCGCAGCGCCGGAATCGAGACGCTGGAAGCTGTGCGTCGCATCAAGCAGGAGCTGCCGGAGTGCCGCACGATTCTGGGCGTCAGCAACATTTCATTCGGCCTGTCGGTATATTCGCGCCGCGTATTGAACAGCGTATTCCTGCGTGAGGCAGTCGATCGTGGATTGGACTGCGCGATCGTGAATTACTCAAAGATCTATCCGCTATACAAGATTCCCGAAGCGGAAGTGGAGATCGCGCGCAAGCTCATCTTCCAGGACACCAGCAACGGCGATGCGCTCCAGGCCTACATGGCCTTCTTCTCCGGGGTCACGAAGAAGACCGAGGCGGAAGGCGAAGACCTCAGCGGCCTGCCGGTTGAAGACAAGCTCAAGCACTGCATCATCAACGGCGAAAAGTCGATCGGTAACGGTGACAAGAAGCAGTCACTCGAAGCCGTTCTGGAAGCCGCACTCGTTACTTACACGCCACTTAATCTCATTAACACGGTTTTGCTTGACGGCATGAAGACAGTCGGTGAGCTGTTCGGCGCGCGCAAGATGCAGCTTCCCTCAGTGCTCGACTCGGCGGCCGTGATGAAGCAGGCGGTAGCCTATCTCGAGCCCAAAATGGAAAAAGTGGAGGGCTCACGGAAAGGCACCATTGTGCTTGCGACCGTGAAGGGCGATGTCCACGACATAGGTAAGAACCTCGTAGACATCATTCTTAGCAATAACGGCTACGAAGTCGTGAATTTGGGCATCAAGCAGCCCGCTGACACGATTATTGCAGCCGCGCAAAAGCACAGCGCTCATGCGATTGGGCTCAGCGGATTGCTGGTAAAGTCCACGCTGGAGATGAAGTACGTGATCCAGGACCTGCAGCGGCTCAGCCTCCAGTATCCAGTGATCTGCGGAGGCGCTGCGCTCACGCGCAAGTACGTCGAAGACGACCTTCGCCGCGAGTATTCGAATTCGGTCTTCTACGCGGACGATGCCTTCGCTGGCCTGCACATCATGGACGACCTCACGTCTGAGAATGGCGCGCGAGAAGCTCGCCTGAATGAGGGTCGCGTGGTAAAGCAGTTTGCGCGAGCCGCAGCGGCAGGCGCGGGCGATGGAGTGGTTTCAACCGAACGCTCGGCAGTTGTGACCAGCGCTCCGGATATTCCGAAGCCGCCGTTCACCGGCCGGCGTGTGCGTACGGATTTTGATTTGCACGAAATCTTTTCGTACATCAACGATACCGCTTTGTTCAAGAATCAGTGGCAGCTGAAGACGGCGTCCGCCACAGACTATGCGCGACTGGTAGAGGAGAAATACAGGCCGATCAAGTTCGAGTTGCAGAAGGAAGTCGCCGAGTCGCGTCTGCTCGAACCGAAGGTTGTTTACGGTTTCTATCCATGCCACAGCCAGGGCAACGACATCATTATTTATGACACCTTCGAGAGCTTGCGCGAGATTCAGCGCTTCACGTTCCCCCGCCAGCGGGAGGGCCGCAAGCTGTGCATCTCCGATTTCTTCGAGCCAGTCGGTTCCGGCCGAATTGATGTGATCGGCTTCTCAGTGGTGACGATCGGCAATCGCGCGAGCGAGGAGACGAAGCGGCTATTCGAATCCGGTGACTACACGAAGTATCTATATCTGCACGGACTGAGTGTTGAGACGGCGGAGGCATTGGCCGAATATCTCCACCGAGAGATTCGGAAGGAATTGGGAATCGCCGGCGATGACGCTCCTCGGATCACGGATCTGTTTCATCAGAAGTATCGCGGATCACGCTATTCGTTTGGCTATCCGGCATGTCCGAACCTTGAGGATCAGACGAAGCTGTTTGCCATCCTGCATCCGGAGGAGATCGGCGTTACGCTGACGGATACGTTCCAAATCGAGCCGGAGCAGTCAACGTCGGCGATTGTGGTTCACCATCCTGCGGCTAAGTACTTCGTTGCGTGATCGGGGTGTGCGACCACATAGGCAACTGGATGAGATAGAGGGCTACGCACCCAGCGGCTACCGCCGCCGGTTCCGAGCGGCCTGGCCTGCGTAAATTCTGCGCTATAGTGAAAGCGTGATTTTGCGAGAGTGGAATTGATGAAAATTGCAGTTGTTGGTTCTGGATATGTTGGTCTAGTCGCCTCAGCATGCTTCGCGGAACTTGGCCACGAAGTAATCTGCGTCGACAACGATCCCGAAAAGCTGGCTGCGCTTGTGCGCGGCGAAACGCCGATCCATGAACAATACCTCCCGGAACTCCTGGCCCGCCATCGCGGTCACCGGCTGAAGTTTTCTGCCTCTTTGCCGGAGGCCGTTCGCGCGAGCTCTGTAGTTTTCGTTGCTGTGGGTACTCCCCCAAGCGAGACTGGCGATGCCGATTTGTCTTACGTTGAGGCGGTGGCGCGCGAAATCGCTCAGTCGCTCAATGGATACAAGGTTGTGGTCGAAAAGAGCACGGTCCCTGTCTATACGAGCGAGTGGATCCGTCGTGTGATGCAGTTGACTGGAGCCAAGCCTGCGGACTTCGAAGTGGTATCGAATCCGGAATTTCTTCGTGAAGGAACTGCTGTAGCGGACTTTTTGTATCCGGACCGCATCGTCATCGGAGCCGATTCTGAGCGAGCAGCAGAGATTCTTCAAGAGGTCTATGCGCCCTTAACCAAAGGAACCTACCACGCGAGATCAGCCGGAGTGGTTCCGGAGCCGCAGGGCGCAAAGGTTCCAGCGCGTCTGATTTTGACCAGCGCGAAGAGTGCTGAGCTGATTAAGCACGCCTCCAATGCCTTTCTCGCGTTAAAGATTTCTTTCATTAACGCAGTCGCAAATGTATGTGAAGCCGTCGATGCCGACGTGGAACAGGTGGCGCTAGGGATAGGGACTGATTCCCGAATCGGAAAGCGTTTTCTGTCCGCAGGCATTGGGTATGGTGGATCTTGCTTTCCAAAGGATGTTGCAGCATTTCGTTCAGTTGCGCGCGAATGCGGCTACGACTTCCCCATGCTGCAAGAGATCATTCGCGTGAACGACGAACAGCGCAAACGATTCCTCAAGAAAGTGCGAACTGCACTCTGGACTTTGCGCAGCAAGAGACTCGCGGTACTCGGCCTTGCCTATAAAGGCGGAACCGACGACATTCGTGAGTCGCCTGCTATCGACATCATTCGCTCTCTGTTGAGCGAGCAGTGTTCGATTGTGGCTTACGATCCGGCCGCCACGGAACGTGCCCGGCAGGTAATCACCGGAGATGTGACATACGCCGAAGATCCTTATCAGGCTGCGGTCGGCGCGGATGCTCTCCTGATTCTGACCGATTGGGAAGAGTTTGCCTCGCTGGATCTGACGCGCATAAAGGGCTTACTTCGGTATCCCATCGTCATCGACGGACGCAACCTCTATTCCAGAGAGGTCATGCAGAAGCACGGGCTGCTCTATGTGAGCGTTGGACGAGCAACGGTCGAATTGGAGAGCAGCCAAGCCTCTGCTCTGAACCTCAAGACGTAGCGGATTGCGGATGGCAAATTTACCTTCGAAGAAAAATCTGCACATTATGGTCACAGGAGCCGCGGGATTTCTCGGCTCCCATCTGTGCGACGCTCTCCTTGCCGAGGGGCACTCTGTTCTCGGCGTCGACAATCTCATTACGGGAAAGCTGCATAACCTCGAACACCTGAAACGGGAACCCCGCTTTTCTTTTCTCGAGCAGAATATCTGCTCCCAATTTGATCCAGGGCGCGTCGACTGCATCTTTGATTTTGCGTCTCCAGCCAGTCCGGTGGATTACATGGAGCATGGAGTCGAAACTCTGCAGGTTGGATCGATTGGCGTCTTCAACCTGCTCGAACTGGCGAAGCAGCACCATGCTACGTTCTTTCTCGCTTCCACTTCAGAATGCTATGGCGATCCCCTGGAGCATCCGCAGAGAGAGACCTACTGGGGCCATGTGAATCCTGTGGGTCCACGGTCGGTCTATGACGAATCTAAGCGATTTGCCGAAGCGGCCACGACAGCCTACCGTCGTTACCACAAGGTAGACGTTCGCATCGTGCGCATTTTCAACACGTATGGGCCTCGCTTGCAGATGAACGATGGCCGAGTGATCTCGAATTTCATGAAGCAGGCGTTACGGGGCGAAGACCTTACCGTCTACGGGGACGGCAGTCAGACTCGCAGCTTTTGCTATGTGAGTGACGAGATCGAGGGGATCCTCAAGCTTGCATGGTCGAAAGAGCAGGATCCCACGAACATCGGCAATCCAGGCGAGTTCACGATACTCGACTGTGCGCGCGAGGTGCTTGCGGTTACGGGATCAGAAAGCGGTATCAAGTTTCTGCCACTCCCTCAGGACGATCCCAAACAGCGGTGCCCCGACATCAACAAAGCTCGTGCGCTGTTAGGATGGGAGCCGAAGATTGATTTGCGGACTGGGTTGCAACTTTCGCTGGATTACTTCCGAACGGAAGTTGAGGCGGAGCAGGCAGCCGCGCGATCGGCGAGCCGCTAGGAGAATCCGTCTCATGCAATCTGCGCGACAGGATCTGCAGGCTCTGACTGCCCGGGTTTTGAGGAATACCGATCCCGCGGAAGCGGTGGTGCTCGCTTGGCCGCTTGTGTGCGGCACTGCAGTGGCAGAGCGAGTTCGAGCAGTTGCATTCGAGAATGAAACACTACGCGTCGCGGTCCCGGATAAGGGATGGCAGTCACAGCTCGAAGCCTTTAGTGCACAGTATCTGCACCGACTATCGAACCTATCCGGTGTGACAGTGAAGCGTATCTCGTACGAGATTGGCTCTGCTGCCGACAAACAGTTCTAGCCCGCCATGAAGATCACACAGAAAGACGTGGCCTACGTCGCTAACCTCGCGAATCTGGAACTAACCGAGGCAGAGTGCTTGCGGATGGAAAAGGATTTGAATTCGATCCTCGAGTACGTCGACCAGCTTGCCGAAGTTGACACCAGCAATGTCGAGCCGATGGCGCAAGTATCCCAACTTGGAGCGGCAGGCGAAACAGCCGATCCGTTGCGTGCGGACGAACTGCGCGATTGCCTTCCTCGTGACGAGGTCCTCGCGGGCGCTCCTCAGACCGACGGTACGTTCTTCCGCGTTCCCAAGGTGATCGAACGTTAGCGGTATGCCTGAAGATCTCGATCTCAACGTACTCACTGTAAGCTCTGCGCGAGCTGCGGTGCAGGAGCGCCAGACGACCGCTGCTGCCATGGTCGAAAGGTTCTACGCAAAGATTGAAGCCCAAGATCGTCAGCCTGGACAGACCAATGCGTACCTCAACCTTACGCGAGAACGTGCCTTAAGACAGGCCAGCAAAATGGATGCGATCGTAGATCGGGGTGATCCGTTGCCGCCACTCGGCGGCGTGCCGATCGCGATTAAAGACGTGATGATTACGCGCGGCATTCGCACGACGGCAGGCTCCAAGATCCTCGGCAACTATATTCCGCCGTACGACTGCACTGCCGTATCCTGTCTTGAAGGCGCCGGCGCAGTCATTCTGGGAAAGCTCAATTGCGACGAGTTCGCCATGGGCTCGTCGAATGAGAATTCCGCGTGGGGTCCGGTGCGCAATCCGCGTGACCTGAGCCGAGTTCCAGGAGGTTCCAGCGGAGGCTCCGCCGCGAGCGTTGCTGCCGGCACGGCGGTGGCGGCATTGGGCTCTGATACCGGGGGATCGATCCGTCAACCCGCAGCTTTCTGCGGAGTGGTTGGGCTAATGCCAACTTATGGCCGCGTGTCGCGGTATGGATTGATTGCGTTTGGATCGTCGCTCGACCACATTGGTCCACTTACGAAGTCGGCTAAGGATGCTGCCATCATCCTGCGCCACATGGCTGGGCGCGATCCGATGGACACCACCTCCGTAGATCTGCCGGTTCCCGATTATGAACAGGAGATCGGTAAGCCTGTGCGCGGACTTCGCATTGGCGTTCCCAAAGAATATTTTCCCGCGGAGATGGACGCGGAAGTTCGCCAGGGCGTAGAAGCTGGCATAAAGCTCCTGGCGAGCGCTGGCTGCGAGGTGAAGCCGATATCGCTGCCACACTCTAATTACGCGATTCCGACGTATTACGTCGTTGCCACTGCGGAAGCCTCTTCCAATCTGGCGCGTTACGACGGTGTGCGATATGGGTATCGATCTCCCCATGCACTTACCCTTGCGGAGATGTATCGCCGCACCCGTGATGAGGGTTTTGGTCCTGAAGTGAAGCGGCGCGTCATGCTCGGCACGTACGCTCTTAGTGCGGGTTACTATGACGCGTATTACCTCAAGGCACAGAAAGTGCGCACACTCATCGCCCAGGATTTTCTGAACGCGTTCAGAGAGGTCGACGCTATCGTTACACCGACGACTCCAACGCCTGCTTTCAAATTGGGGGAAAAGTCGGATGATCCACTTTCCATGTACCTGGCCGACATTTTTACCGTCACAGCTTCCTTGGCGGGAATTCCCGGAATCTCAGTTCCATGCGGCAACTCGAGAGGCGGATTGCCGATCGGCATGCAGATACTGGGCCGTCATTTTGAAGAAGGCACAATACTGCGGCTAGCTCATGCCTTCGAGCATGCGCGAGCTTCTGGTGCGTCATAAGCAGCACGCCCGTTAGTCCGCTCCTTCCGCTTCCTCCGTTTCAGGCTTTCGAGCTTTAAGTCCGAAGAATGCTCTTTCTTCTGCAGTCATCTCACGTCCAAACGCCTGCCGGAACCGCTCGGCAAAACCCTCTGTGAGCCAAGGCCTTGAATTCTCGTTTCCGTACTGCGAATTCATTCGTTGATACGCCATCTTGATTCCTTCCCTAAGGACTGATCGGCGCGGTTGAGAAACACCGTTCGCACAATTGTTGAAATTCGTTGTCGGAGGTGTGACGAAGCTGAGGCGATGGGAAGGAAGGCTAACAGTGCCGGCTACAAAGTACAGCTTGCAGGTCGGGAGACTCTCTTCTGATTGTCCAATGACGGCCAGGGCAGGTCGCAAGCAGAAGAGCGATAGGAAGAAGAGCAAATATGAGGATGCCCAGTGTGATGGCGACTGAGTCTCGAGGTGAGTGCGCCGAGAGTTCAGGGAGTGGGGAAATCAGCACGTACAAAACCGCCGCCATCACTACTGAAAGGAGGATCAGTTTGCGCCGAGACACTCTACCACTCCGACCGCGAAACTCTAAGATCAAGAAGTGAAATCTAGCAGAGGGAGCTGCAAACCGCAATACTGCAAAGGAATTAAGCGCACGACCGGATCGTGTCAAAGTGTAGCTGCATCAATTTGTTCCCTGGGGCATCCTAGTAATGAGGCAACAATGGCAGACAAGATACAGAAATCAGACGCCGAATGGCGATCTCAGCTGAGCGATGAGCAGTATCGCGTCACTAGGCAACGCGGAACCGAGCGTGCGTTCACGGGGAAGTACGACAAAAGCAAGGATCTCGGTGTTTACACCTGTGTGTGCTGTGGCCAGGAGTTGTTTAGCTCGGATGCCAAGTACGACTCAGGAACCGGCTGGCCTAGTTTCTATGCGCCGTTCTCCAAGGATAGCGTGGCGACTCACGAAGACAACGAATACGGAATGCGGCGCAACGAAGTAGTGTGTAGTCGTTGCGACGCCCACCTTGGCCACGTATTTCCGGATGGCCCAGCTCCGACCGGACTGCGCTACTGCATGAACTCGGCTGCGCTGGAGTTGAAGCCAAAGGAATGAAGTCTTACCACGGGTGGGGATCTCTACCATGCTGATGGAACCGCGCTATGCGCTGGCAGCTGCCGACCGCATGTTGATGTAGTCGATCAGCTTGGCGCGAACTCCAGGCTGAACATCGACGAATTCCACGCCCATGTTGTCTGCACCTGCGCGGCGGACAACTGCGCGGAACTGCACCCATTCTGCTCCGAATTTGCAGTGCAGATCGATTGCGCTTCCGACTTCGTAATCAGATTTGGTGCGGAAGCTCATGCCCCCTTCGCTGATTTCGATCGATTCGCCGGTTACCAGTTGGTCTCCGATTCCGCAGCACACCTCGATGCGCTTAGGAATGCGCTGGAAGATTCGGTTCTCCAGCGGCTCCTTCACGCCGTAAATGTGGACGCTCTCGCCCTTGCCTTTGACCAGCGCGTAACCGAGGTCTACGCAGGGAATCTTGTCCTTAATGTCTTCGTAGACCTGATCATTGATGAGGATCTTGTGCTCGTAGTTCTTTGTGAGCCCTTCGAGGCGTGAAGCGACATTCACTGTGTCGCCGATCACGGTGTAATCCATGCGTTGCTCGGAGCCGATGTTGCCGGTGATCGCCTCACCTTTCGTGATGCCGATTCCAGTTTGGATCGGCTGCAATCCGCGCGCAACGCGCTGGCGGTTATAGCGTGACAGTATTCTCCGCATTTCGAGCGCAGCCATGACTGCGCGCTCGGCATCGTCTTCACGCGCGACTGGCGCGCCGAAGACCGCCATCATGGCATCGCCGATGAATTTGTCGAGCATGCCTTCGTAACGGAAGACCGGTTCCATCATGCGTGTGAAGTAGTCATTGAGCATGCCAACAATCTCTTCCGCAGTGGATTCCTCGAAGATGTTCGTGAAATTCCTGATATCGGAAAAGAGCACAGCAACCGTCTGGCGATCGCCACCCAGCTTGAGTTTGTCGCGATCGGCGAGGACTTTCTCGGCGACTTCGCGTGTCATATAGCGGCACAGAGTACTCATCAGCCGCTGTTCTTGGGTGATGTCGTCAGCGACGACTACCAGACCGAAATTCTTGCCGGAGGGATCGTGCAGCGGCAGCACCTGGAAGTTTACGTTCACTGCGTCGTTGTCGGGACGAACATAGTGAGCGTGATACGCCTTGTACTCAGACTCTGCTGTGTGCAGCACGCGATCGATACCGCTGGTCAGCTCTGAGTTTTGCGTGGCATTGAAGAACTCATCATGCATTTTGCCGGTCTCGGAGGCCCCAAAAATCTTCCCAGCCGCGCTGTTCACGAAAATCACGCGGCCGTCGGGACCAAGCGTAACCACTCCCGTGCCAATCGAGCCGAGGATGCTCGAGTTGTAGTTCTGCATGAAAAGAACTCGCTCGTAAAGGCGAGAGTTCTCGAGCGAGATTGAGATCTGTGAGCCCAACGCGTTGAGCAGGCGTTCATCCTCTTCGGTGAACACGCCGCTGAGCTTGTTGAGGACTTGCATCACTCCCATGACTTCGCCGGAGTCATTGCGCAGCGGCATACAGAGCATGCTGCGTGTACGGAAGCCGGACCGCTTGTCGATGTCGGGGTTAAAGCGCGGATCGGCATAGGCGTCTTCGATGTTGATAGTTTCCCCTGTCATAGCGACATGGCCCGCGATTCCGACGCCGATCGGCACGCGGATCTCCATCGCGTCCAAGCCTTGCGCGACCTTTGACCAGAGGTCTCCCGTTTTGGGATCGAGCAGGAAAAGGCTGGCGCGTTCCGCGTTCATCACTTCAGACGTGCTGTTGACGATCTTCTTCAGCAATTCGTCGATGTGCAGTTCGGAGGCGACCGACTTCATGACTTTGAGGAGCGTTTCGGAAACTTCCATGCGTTTCCGAATCTCCTCATTTAGCATCGCGTTCTTAACGGCGATGGCAGCTTGCGCAGCGAAGGCTTGAAGGAGTTGTTCGTCGTCTGCGGTAAAAGTTCCCGTGTGTTTATTGAGGAGCTGAAAGACTCCAATGATCCGATCGGTGGAGTCCTTCATAGGCATGCACAGAATGCTGCGCGTCGTGTAGCCGGTGCGTTTGTCTACTTCGCGATTGAAGCGCGGGTCGGCGTACGCATCGGGAATGTTGATGACGTCCCCAGTTTGTGCCACCTGTCCGGCAATGCCCGCCCCTAACGGGATCCGGATCTCGGTGATTCCCGCGCCCTGGGCTACTTTCGACCAGATTTGCTTTTTCGTGCGATCGACCACGAACAGCGTCGAGCGGTCCGCTCCCAGCACGGAAGAAGCTCCCTTGGTGATTGTTTGCAGCAGCTTATCCAGATTCTGGTCGGAGATCGCGCCCATGATCTCGAGCAGGACCGGGAACAGACGTTCGTTCGCGCTACCCGGTGTCGGGATAGGTGTTTGCGCTGGAATCATGGTGTGAGGCCGAGCCGGGAGGAGAGCGGAAAGGATTATCCATTAAGTAACTGCGAAATGCAATTATTTGCGCCGTGTCGCAGCTTAGGCTGCGCAGAGCCCTAACGACGTGCATATGCCGCACAGGCTCACTCAGCGCGCCGACTACCCAGCGCACGCATCCTATAACGTTCCTTCGAGATGGCCATAGCCATCCCCACAATCGAACAGGCACCTGCGCGATCGTGGAATGAAGTGAATCCCTGGCTCGTCGCGATTGCCGTTGATGACCAGAGCGATGATGCACTAAAAAGCAGAGACGTCCGCGCAGCGGACGTCTCTGGCATCCATTTGGGTTAGATCACCAGCGCGGCCCGCGGCCGCCACGATCGCGATCCCCGCCGCGATTGCCACCCCGACCACCGCCGCCGCCACCGGGACGCCCTCCGCGTCCACCACCGGCATCGCCGCGTTCGGTCCGAGGCCGAGCCTCGTTCACGGTAATCGCGCGCCCACCGAGATCACTCCCGTTGAGCGCCGCAATCGCTGCGCTTGCTTGCGTACTATCACCCATCTCGACAAAGCCGAAGCCGCGCAATCGTCCACTAAACTGATCACGAATCAGATTCACTTCGCCAACCGTTCCATACTTTCCAAAAGCCTGTCTCAAATCGTCCTCACTGGCACTAAAGGGGAGGTTTCCCACGTAGATATTCAAGAGCGCGTCCGTCCTTTCGGGAATGTGACTTGCATTGGGGCCGTATTACAACAACCAAACCCAGGCGGGAGCGGCACTCGAAGCAGGTTTTCTGTCGGCGGCAGCGGCGTAGAGCTTGGACCGTATAAATGTACTCCTCTCCTACACTCTGTGTCACTTCGACGATGGTCGGAGCGATCGTCACTTCCCGGACTGGATTCCCCGTTTCTGGATTTAGAATGAGGAGCAATGGTCCTGCAAGCCACACCTCCGGTTTTGGCGCCTCCAGCTCGCGTCTTGAGCCCGGTGCTTTGTCCGCTAGGATTTGTGCATGGCTACCGTTGTGTCGCTTGTTCGTGGGCGATGTTGTTTCCCGATTGCCACGTCTCCTGGGCCGTACCATTCTGCTACCAACTTCAGGCGAAATCCGCTTTTGAAAAGCATGCCTGCGGACAAGAATCGGAGTCCAAGCGCGATCCCGGGTGCCGTCTCTGTCGGGGCGATTGACGTCCGCTCCGTCTCTACCATGATGGTTAAGTGCACGTGACATGCTGAGTCACGGCGTGGCCGAAAGCTATCTTTTCCCATTGTGAAAACTAAAAACCCGCCCAGACATTCAGTCTGGACGGGTTAACTAGGCCAACGGGTTGGCAACTTGATGGAAGTAGACGGTCTTTATACGGCAGACTTACCCTTTTGTTCAGCGACGATCGATGTGTCCTGCCTAAAAATGCGCTCGCGCAAGTCGTCGTATAAGTCCAGTTCGGCCACTGTGTGAATGGTTCGACGCAGGCCGGCAGCGAGATTACGGAGAATGCCGCCACAGTTCTCCCGGTACAGCACGGTGATTCGATTTTTCCGCATGGGCCCTCCAGCAGACTTCGTACCTGAAGACAGGGTGCAAATGCCATACCAAGGCAAATCCATTACTTTCAATAGGTAAAAGAAACTCGAGCTGCGGAATGCAGCAAATTATTCTTCTTCGGGGAAAATTTGCCACTTCGAAGCACAACTTTGTCACCGTCAGTGACATCTCACAATTTGCGCACTCGTCGGGAATGCCGGAGGTGTGCTTCCGGAATTCAGGCCCTCGTTCTAGGTGTCCGAGCTGCGTCATGGCAAGGAATGTAGTCCCAATTGATGCCGGTGGTTGGAAAACCGGCGCCCTGGTCCCGCGAAGCGGAATCTACAGCGTCCGCCATTCCGAGCATCGCCTTCCTCGCGAAGTTACACTTCTCCAGGACCAACAATTCCCGCGGTGTGCCGGTTGCGAGTCTGCGGTTTTCTTTCGATTGCGTCGTGAACTACCCGATGCGGGCGCCTCGCTCAGATTCCATGTCCATCTCTATCAATTGCCTGTCTTAGACGAAGTCAAGCGAGCCGGCTAGCTGCCGCACCGCACGGAATCTAATCCCGCAACGTTTTCCGTAGGAATCGGAAGACTTCGTGACAACCAGAGCTGCTCAATCATGCATCCCAATCTAGATGCTCGACGTGTGTTTACCTGCACCCGCGCGGGACGTAAGGGCAATATAGCGGAACAACTTGCGGTTTTGACCCCTTGTTTGGACAGGAGAAGCGCTAGTACTTACGCTATGGCAGACATTCTGTGCATTGGAATCGACGATGCATCCATGCAGGTGAAGCGATCAACACTGGAACGCGCAGGACATACCGTTAGCCTCGCCAAGGATGTGCGGCAGGTGATAGCAGCCTGCTCAGGCATCCGGTTCGAGGTGGTCCTGATTGGGCAAACCCTTCCCGGTAAAGAAAAGCTACGCGTGCACGAACTGCTTCAGGATCACTGCAGCGGAGCAAAGATCTTGGAACAATATGCCGCTGCACCGGACTTGCCCGCCGCCGATGCTCATATCCGCGCTGGTCAACCTGGCGAGGACTTGGTTGCCGTCGTGGAAGGCTTAATTGCACGACGTAAGTCCGCGTGATCTTGTATGAAAAAGCCAGGAATCCCCGTTTCTTGAGTCCCTGCCTTCTCACTCAAAAGCCCGTTTTTTTGAAAACAATTGACCAACTCCGTCGGGCTTGTCAGCATCCATGACTTTAAAAGTCGTGGCTCGCGCGAAAAACAAGGTTGTAATTTGGCGTCCCTTCCCCTCCCCCACAAAGCGAGAAACAGCCCTGCCTTCGGTGCTCTCGCTCTCTGGTCTGGTCAAGCCTGAGAAAGAAGATTCAAATGCAGCGAAGGATCAAGCGGCCGTAAACCGTTGGGTGGAATTAGCCGACATCCTGAATGGACAAAAGAAGGCAAATAAGCGGAAGGCGGCTTAAGTACCCGCGTCTTCATCTCGCCCTGGAAGCAATGGACCGCCCTTCGGATTCAGCCCGTTTCGCGGATTTCCTAATTCTCGATCGTGAATACTGCTGAAATAACTGCGCCATAACCTCGATGCCATCTACGATTCTCGGGCCGGGGCGGGAAAAATGGCTGCTGGCATCGGTTGCGAACATATTCCCGTTCCGGACTGCACGTAACTCGTACCACTCGCTCGGCAACCGCACCGTTCGAAGCTCTTGTTCCACTTCGTGTTCGTGGTAGCCGCACGGCATCAACAGAATCATGTCTGGATCGGACATCGCGATCGTCTGCCAATCGGTCTCAAAGCTCCGCATTCCTGCGACACCCAGCACATCGCGTCCGCCCGCGATGCTTAGCATTTCCGGAACCCAGTGACCTCCCACGAAAGGAGGATCGAGCCACTCCAGGCATAGAACTCGCGGCCGATATTCTGGCTGCGCTTGTGAGGTCTTCTGGATCCGTGCTCTTAACGCAGCAACCAGTTCCGAGGCTTCCTTTTCCCGTCCGGTAGCAACTCCCACGGTGAGCACATCATGCAAGACGTCGTCCACCGTTTTTGGCGTTAGAGCGAGGATCCTTGGTACGAACGAAAGCTTCGCGAATATTGCGCCAACGTCGTCGGGAGAGGCAGCGCAAACGTGGCAAAGTTCCTGCGTGACAATCAGCTCGGGCTCGATTTCGCGCAGCTTGTCGGCATCGAGCCGATAGAGGCTCTCACGGCGCTCGGAGTAGATCTTCACCCGACGGTCGATCTCCGCTTGGGAAAGTCCGGGCGGAAGTTTGCTTAGAACAACGACCGGCTTGGTCTTCGCCTCCACGGGATAATCGCATTCGAACGTCACTCCCATAATGGAATCGTTCAGTCCGAGCGCGAACAGAATCTCTGTTCCCGAAGGCAGAAATGAGCAAATTCTCATTGGTGTGGTTATCCGCGGTTCACAATCGATGCAGCTCTCTGGGAAGACCGATGTCGTGCCACATATAACTCGTAGCAGCCAAAGAACAAACCGGCATATACGAATGTGCTGATCAACGCTTGGCGATACCAGGGAATGGCTGCCACGTAGCATTGCACGAGTCCCTGCCAGGTGTGAGGATACGAATTCCATCCGAGCCATACGCCAAAGTTGCTGATCAGATAAAACGAGAGAGAAGACGCCACGCAAGCGCCCGCCAGCCGCAGCCAGGTCGTTCGGTTCCGTAGCAGCTCGCCGATCAACGCGATGGAGGCAAAAGCCGCCATCTGCACAATCTCGAGCCAGCCGATGTTCAGGTGATAAATGAGATTGGTGAGGACGAAGTCGCTCGCCGCGAGCAAGATGACAGGGAACCAGATCACATCACGCTTCCGCAGGTGCGCTCCGCCAAAAAGGAGGGCACCATACACTGGAGAAAAGTTGTGGATATGCGGCACAAAGCGGCATAGGACCGCGATTACGATGAGCCAGTAAGCCATTGTGACCTCCTCGATTCCTCAGAAGTGCACGCGCACTCCGACGCGGTACGCGATGCGCAAGGCTGGAAATCCAAGAGCCTCCATGTAAGTCCGGTCGAGCAGATTTTCAATCGACGCTACGAACGAAAGCTGTCTTGAGACTCGATACGATCCAGCCAGATTCCAGTTTGTGTAGGGAGAACTATTCGTCAGCGGCGGAAACAGCGCCTCGAAGTCGCTATCGGCCCGGCGGCCCACATACACCAAACTTGAACTCAACGTTGCTTTTTGCCAATCCCATACAGCAGATAACGTAGCTGAATGCTTGGGACGCCGCAGCAGAGGTTTACCCACGCCAAGGATCGGATCGGTGGGCGTGGCGCTCTTCTCCACGCGGGTGCTCAGGTAGGTGTATTCCGCCGTGAGGTGGACGTGACTTACCGGCACCGCTTGAGCGATGAACTCGACCCCTCGGGCATGAGTGGCATTAATATTCAAGAATGTTCCCGTAAAGGGAACAAAAGTCAGTGTCTTAAAGGCGATCAGATCGCGAAAGTTATTGTCGAACCAGTTCACCTCGATCTTGGCACGATCGCGCAGGAGTCGTTGCTCAACGCCAACCTCAAAGGCTCGCGACCTTTCGGGCCGTAAGTTCGGATTGCCCAGGAATGCCGGATCCTGGCTGAAAGATTGTGTGAAGCTCGGCTCCTTGATGCCCAATCCACAATTAAATTTAACCTTGGTTGCGCCTAACGCACTGCCGCCTTGTCGCAATAAGAGTGCCGCGGAGCTGCGCGGGACCACAGTGCGTCCGAAGCTTCCGTTATCCTCGACGCGAAAGCCGTTCGAAAGAAAGAGACGTCCGAGTACCGTTTGGTACTGGAAAGTGCCACCAAAGTTATCGCGCTGAGCCCGATTTGGGATTCCCCCTCCGAGTCGGTCGAAGAGGAAGCCCGATTCGTGATCCCAATCGAAGGCAAGCGTAAAGATGTGCTGTCCCCATTTGCGATCGCCTTGCCCGAGACGCAGATCACTCTGGTAGCCCAGGTGATGCCGTCGCGTGTCATTGAGGAAGTCGGTCGGAAAATCAAAGAATTCGAACGGAGCGCTGCTGTCGCCAAAGGTGGGAGTAAACGGTGGATCAAGGAAGATATCGCGCGAAACCTCACGTGACCGCTCAAAGGTGTAAGTCAGGCGTTGCTCCCACGCACGCGACGTTTGATCCGTGAAACTGACGCCGGTGTAGCCGTCGGCACGACGGAAGAATGCGTCGGTGTCGGGCCGGCCAAACGCAGTCTGTCCAGGAGTGCCGTCGCGCGAAGAATTTCCGCGGGCGATCCATCGCAGCCTGGATCGCTTTCCCAAAGCGAAGCCAACGTTCAGGCCTCCGGTGGAATTGCGAAAGTCGTCATTCACCCCTTGATTGTCGGTGTTCAGTCGCGAGTAGAAACCCGAGTAGTCGAGATCGCGAATACCGCCTTTGACGTTAATTCCACCCTCGAGAGTGTTGTACTTGCCGGCTTCGAAGTTCAGATCCACTTGCGGACGATGTTCCTCGGTTGCTCCATGGTCGCTGAAGACTTGCACAACACCGGTCATGGCGTCGGAGCCAAACAGCGCGGACTGCGGCCCGCGGACTATCTCCACGCGATCGATACCATCTGCCGCAAAACTGCCGAGATCAAATGCGCCGCCTGGTTCGTTCAGCGGAATTCCGTCCAGCAAGACCTTGGTGTAGTTGGACTCGCCTCCACGAATGAAAAGCGACGTCGTTGCCCCAAGTGCTCCGCTGCGGATCACCGTTGCTCCGGGCACCCAATGCAGGGCGTCGCTCAGCATCAATGGCTGCCGCTCAACGATGTCCTGGTGGCTGATCGTCGTACTCGTGCTGCCAAGCTGGATCTCTGGCGTCTCAGTGCGGTTTGCGGTAACGACGATCTGTTCCTGAATTGGCGCAAGTCCAAGCTGGATTTCTTGTGTATTGAGAGGCGTGTGCAGTTGCCGTGTCTGGAAGCCTGTGAGCTGGACCTCAACCACGCAAGTGCCCTGACAGGTTTGCTGAAAAGCGAACCGTCCTTGCTGGTCAGTTAGAACGCGAGCCGTCTCCAATCGATCGGGTGAAAGTAATCTCACCGTGGCCCGCGGAATTGCAGCGTGATCGGGATCGACTACCTGTCCCGAAATTTGGTTCGAAACTTGAGCCGCAAGCGAGACGACCAAGACACAAGTACAAATCGACCACTGGGCGAGAGAAAACCTTGGCATTGCTCCTCCTGTCCCGCGACGGGGAGAGATGAAATGATGGAAGAGGAGCTTTCGATGGGGAGAACTTGAAGACGAATTCACCGGGGCATCAGGAAAGACGCGCCCGGGAGCCGGTTTTCATTGTTCACCTTCCCGCGAAGGTTCACTCGTCCGGCTTCTGGCAGGTCTCCTGACTCTCGCTTCACCGGACTAGCCGCCTTCCCAACCCTCACAGCGGATCAGTGGCATGTTGGCTAGCCCTCAGCGATCACAGTGGCGGGGCCGCGCCGGACTCTCACCGGCTTCCCTATTGAGCTTTGAACAAAAGCACCAGAAGCAAACTGCTCATCCTGATTACGCTTGGGGCGGGCTGTATGTCAAGTGTGGGATCAAATCCGCAGACTGCTAACGTCGCCTGGTTCCAGGTCCCACAATCACGTCGACCACGCCAATAATGTCAAAGCCTTCGGCAAAACTCACTCACGGCAATCGCCAATCAATGCTGGTCCCGTGAAACAACTAAGTGCTAGTCTCTCGCTACCGCAGTTGCGGTACGTTCATGGCCGCCGCAACCGGGATTCCGCATGCCATTCCGTTTCCTCAAGCAAACACTCCTTGTTGCTTTCCTATGTCTCACGGTATCGATCACCGCTGAGGAGAAGCCCAGATCGAATTGGGTCCTTTCCTGGAGCGACGAATTCAACGGGCAGGATGGTGCTCCCGTGGATTCCCAAAAGTGGAACCACGCCACTGGAGGTCATGGGTGGGGCAACAAAGAGCTGGAGTATTACACGAGCAGCACTCGCAATGCCCATTTGGAACACGGATTACTCGTGATCCAGGCCATCAAGGAGCCCTACACGGGACCTGACGGCGTACAGCGCGATTACACATCTGCGCGCATCAACACGCAAGACAAGTTCTCGCAGGCATATGGACGATTCGAAGCGCGCATCAAGATGCCGACCGGAAAGGGAATCTGGCCGGCCTTCTGGATGCTGGGCGACGACATCCATAGCGTTAAATGGCCCACGTGTGGGGAGATCGACATCGTCGAAAACCTGGGTAGTGAACCTTCAATTGCACATGGGACTATTCACGGTCCCGGATACTCTGGGGGACACGGCATCGGCGCCCCATTTACGCTGCCAAACGACCAACGCTTCAGTGACGGCTTTCACCTCTTTGCCGTGGAATGGGAGCCGCAGGAAATTCGCTTTTACGTTGACGAGAACCTCTACGCGACGCGTCGGCCCTCTGATCTCCCGCCAGGAACGAAGTGGGTGTATGACCATCCGTTCTTCATCTTGCTGAACCTTGCAGTCGGCGGGGCCTGGCCCGGCAATCCGGATGCGACCACCCAATTTCCGCAGAAGATGCTGATCGACTACGTGCGCGTTTATCGCCGATGATGAGCAGTTTTTTGCTGGTGTCCCAGTGTCCCAGCGGGTATAGGCTTTGGGACAGTGGGACACTCGACAAGAATGGTCGTAAGTATCTAGAAATGAGTTAGTTACATCGTCCCCACCTTGGTGGGACAAACATCCTGATTTATGCTCGCTGTCCCAGATGAATTTCAGCGATTCTTAAGGCTTGTAGCGGGGCTTCATGCAAGGCATCGGACTCAGCTAGAACGTGCACGCTTAGAAGGACTCGAAACTCTGGGTGGTAGGATGCGGGCATGCCTGCCTATGCGTATGGCATTCTGGCCGCGGGGTGGATTGCCTGGTGCACGCCGTTTTTCCTCATCAAGCGAACCACGCAAGCTCCAGAAAAAGTGAACCGCAATGCTCGTTGGGGAATCGTGTTCCAAATGGTCGGTTATTCGCTGCTGTGGCAGGGCCACTTCTGGACAAGATCGCTCGAACCTTGGCGTCTCGCACTTGCCGTACCGTTCTTCGTGCTCGCAGGTTTGCTCTCCTGGAGCGGAGCCCGATCACTCGGACAACAATGGCGTATTGATGCCGGTCTCAATGCAGATCATGAGCTGGTTCGATCCGGCGTGTACCGCATTGTTCGTCATCCGATATACACGTCGATGTTGTGCCTGTTGCTCGCGACCGGCTTCCTGATCACGCCCCTGCCCCTGTTCACCGTAGCGGCGATACTATTCATGATTGGCACCGAGATCCGCGTTCGCGTCGAGGACAATTTGCTGTCGTCCCGTTTCGGTGAAGAGTTTCAGTTTTACCGGCGAAGCGTCTCAGCGTACCTGCCATTTTCCCGTTAAGAAGAGAGGTCCGCCACGGCGGACGTCTCTACATCTCTTCAGGAGATCGAATTAGACATGAAGTTCCGCAAGCTGGGTCGCACCGGATTCAACGTGAGTGAAATTGGACACGGGCTATGGGGAATGGGTGGCTGGACCGGATCGGAAGATGAGCAGTCCCTTCAGTCGCTTCAGCTATCCGTCGAGCTCGGCTGCAACTTCTTCGATACAGCCTGGGCCTATGGCTCAGGTCACAGCGACGAATTGATCGGGCAAATTCTGAAGCAGAATCCCGACAAGAGACTTTACGTTGCCTCGAAGGTCCCACCTAAGAATCTTAAGTGGCCAGCCTCGCCTGACTACAAGTACTCCGAGGTATTCCCACGCAACCATGTGATGAGGCACGCAGAAAAGATCCGCAAGGCTCTCGGAGTCGATCGCATCGATCTGCTTCAGTTCCACGTCTGGGACGATAGCTGGACTGAAGAACCTGAGTTCCGCTCTACGGTCGAAGAACTCAAGAGCAAGAACTTCATCGAAGCCTTTGGACTCAGTCTGAACCGGTGGCAACCGGAGAACGGCCTTAAGGCCATTCACACAGGCTTGGTAGATTCTGTGCAAGTGATCTACAACATCTTCGATCAGGCGCCGGAAGACGAATTGTTTCCCGCCTGCCGCGAGCTGAACGTCGGCGTAATCGCCCGGGTTCCGCTTGATGAAGGCAGCCTCGGAGGCAAGCTTACGGCGGAAACAAGGTTCCCTTCCGGAGATTGGCGCGCGAATTATTTCGGCCCGGACAATCTGGGACCAACTATCGATCGCGTCGAGAAGCTCAAGCAGATCCTGCCATCTGGAATGAGCCTTCCCGAAATGGCATTTCGCTTCATTCTTTCGAATCCAGACGTGAGTACAACGATCCCGGGAATGCGCAAGCCGGACCACGTTCAGCAAAACCTTGCATACAGCGACAAAGGTCCACTGTCAGCGGATTTGGTGCAAGAACTCCGAAAACATCGCTGGGACCGTCGGCCGAGAACCTGGGCTGCGTAGGTTGACCAGCTTTGTGGACAGCCGCCCTCGTCGAGGTTAAGCCGACAGACATAGTTTTCACTTTCGTGAATTTGGGCAGTTTCCAACCAATGAAATGCCTCCGAGGCAGTATTGAGCGGTGATTTTGGCTTAAAATCTGTGCGTTGGGGCGTATGGATCAAGGCACATTAAGGGCACTCGGGTGCAGAATCGCGGCACTTCTGGTGGCGTTTTGCGGCATTTCGAGTGCATATTCGCAGGCCGCAAAGCAGCATGCGAGGCTCTCTTTGGTCTCCGATAAGGCTTCCCTTGCGCCCGGTAACTCGCACTGGATTGGCTTAAGATTCGAGTTGGAACCCGGCTGGCACATCTACTGGACAAACCCGGGGGACTCTGGAGAGCCGCCAAAAGTCAGCTGGCACCTTCCCAGTGGAGTCGAAGCCGGCGATCTGCAGTTTCCAGCTCCCCAGCGAATCGCCGATCACGGGTTAATGGATTACGGATATCAGGGACATGTTGTCCTGCTTTCCAAGGTCACCGTGCCTGCAAGTGTTACGTCTAAGAAAGCCGAGATCGCTGCCGACGTCAGGTATCTGGTGTGTCGTGAGGTTTGCGTGCCAGCCAAAGAGCACCTTGCTGTGACACTACCGCTGGATGGAAACAAAAAAGAGTCATCAGAGGCCGGATTGGTTCGAACAGCCACCGCAAATCTGCCGCAGTCTTTGCCGAAAGATGTGCATGCCTCGGCGGTATCGGATCAGGATTCATTCGTTTTGACAGTGGCTAGTAAGAACAAGAATTTCGGCCCAGTGACGGACTTCATTCCAGCGGAGGCGCAGACGATCGAGAACGCCAGTCTACCCGCGGTGCAGCATGTTGTCGGCACATCACGCTTGCGGTTAAAGAAATCGGAACAACTCACTCAGCCGATTTCGACCTTACGCGGTCTACTAATCACGAAGGACAAGGCATATGAGGTAAACATTCCGGTCACGGCATCGAAGAATTCGGGCGCAAAAGGCAGTTCTAAGAAAGCAATTTCGCAGAAAGTCCAGGCTCCAACGAGCAATTAAAGGAGTGAATATGAAGCAGATTCGCACTTCAGTAATCTCCATTTTGGCTTTGTTCACCATCGCTGCGTTCGCAGTCAAGGTTGGTGACCAGGCGCCAGACTTTACAGGCACAGACAGCCACGGACAAACACACAAACTTTCTGACTACAAGGGCAAGTTCGTTGTCCTGGAATGGCACAACAACGGATGCCCGTTCACGAAGAAGCATTATGAGAGTGGCAACATGCAACGACTGCAGAAGGAGTGGACCGACAAGGGCGTAGTCTGGTTCACGGTCATTTCGTCTGCTCCCGGCGCTCAGGGATATGTGACCGCCGACCAGGAGAACGGATACATGCAAAAGGTGCATGCCGTTCCAACCGCCGCCCTGCTCGATCCCAAGGGCGAAATCGGCCATCTTTACGATGCGAAGACCACGCCGCACATGTTCATCATCAATCCGCAGGGCCAATTGATCTACAACGGCGCGATCGACGACAAGGCAACGAGCGACGCCTCGGACATCAATGGCTCGAAGAACTATGTCTCTGAGGCCTTGCAAGAAGCCAAAGCGGGACAGCCAGTGGCGGTGGCGACTACGCGTCCGTACGGCTGTTCAGTAAAATACGCGAATTAGTCGAGAATTCCATTCAGGGAATGTGGCGGGATGCAGCCTTGGCGCATCCCGCTATCTATTTGTGTTTTCAAGCGTTTCGGCATTGGTTACCGCTGCTCGAAATGCGCGATTACCCACGTACATTGACCTATCGTCACTATCGCCCTACTCTTAGCGGCATAGACAGCAAGAGCCGCGTCCGGAAGATGGCAAATTGATGCGGAAACATCAAAATTCGGCCGGACCAGAGTTAGCTATGAACAAGGGACTACAAATCATCGCGCTATTCTTCGCGCTGGGTTGCACAGCGGCCGCGGAAACGGCGGAGCGGCAACCACTGAAGCAGAGTTTGCCGGAGTATCCCGCAATTCTGAAAAAACTAAAAATCGGTGGAACCGTTAAATTGAACGCTCTTGTGGCGCCTGACGGCACGGTCAAGAAGACGACGATCGACGGGGGCAATCCTGTGTTGGCGGAGGTTGCGTGCAACGCGGTCAAGAAGTGGAAGTATGCTCCTGCATCGCAAGAGACTAATGTGCCGGTCGAGATAACCTTCGACTCTCAGTCAGCCGGCGTGTCGGTGAAGTAGTACGTTGTTCTGGCTCTCACTTCCAGATCGTGCGAAGCTTCCAGATCTCACCGGTTACCGCGACGGGCTTTCCACTGATTGAGAAGAGCGCAACTCTGTTGCTACTGGAAGCAGGAAATACAAGGTTCGTCATAGCGATTGTTCCGTCCTGCGCGTAGGCCTCTATCGACGACCGGTCGACAATCACCTGGAGATCGTAAGGACGGCTTTCGGCCAGAGGAGCGACCGTCTTCGTCGGGAAGTCTGGAGTAATTTCTATGCCCGATTGTCTGCGATCGGTGTAGAACTCTCGCTTTGCGCGATCGAATCCGATCTCGGTCCAATGCTTCTCGTCGGTGTAGAGACGAATGCCGAACACCTGCTCGGACGGCTGTCCAAATTGTAAGTCCAGCTCAAACGGTGGTTCCTGCGCGGCGCTTATCTCAGTGCTCTGGGTAGGCCGAATCGCTTTGTGCTCGGTGCGGAGCGGAGCAGTTATCGGTTGCTGCCTGAGAGCCAGTCCTGCCTGATCCTTCAGCAATGAGAGTCGGCGGGGAAGGCTCATCTGCCCCCGCCATGGCGAGGGCGGCAATTTTGCCGCGTATTGCCAATTATTCATCCAGCCAATCAATACCGGCCTCTCGCCGCGAGGTAGATTGTTGAAGCTAATTGCGCAGTAGTCGTCCTTACCATAATTGGTCCATCCGTGAGAACCCTTCTCGCCGGAGGGAACAAAGCGTTTTCCATCAAAGTCGCCCAGAAAATATTGCTCGCCTGAACCGCCCTGAGGTGCGCCCGGATTCAGTCCGACCTTTAATACCCATGTATCGCTCGATGCGCTCTCGGCGGGAACGCGAAGTAGGTCTGGACATTCCCAGTCTCCATCCATATCGCCGGCGGGTCCAAAGTCGCTGAGTTGCGTCCACTTTTTCAGATCAAGCGAGGCATAAAAGCGAACCTTGTGCTCCTTCGGCAAAGAAACCGCCATCAGCCAATGACCTTCTTTTTCATCCCAGGAAACGCTGGGATCCCGGAAGTCGGCCATATGGAGATCGAGCACCGGGTTTTGCGCATACCGTGTCCAGGTTCTGCCATCGTCAACGCTATACGCGAGGTTCTGAGTCTGGCGTACTTTGCCCGGGGAATAGTGCCCGGTATAGATGGCAACCAGGCACTCTTTGCCGGGAGGGCAAAAGCCGGTGGTGTTCCTATTGTCCACCACCACGCTCCCGGTAAAAACCATTTCGTTGCCCAGTTCGGGAATGGCGACCGGAAGCTCGCGCCAACGAAGCAAGTCGGTACTGACGGCATGTCCCCAACTCATGTGTCCCCATTCGTCGCCGAAGGGATTGAATTGAAAGAAAAGGTGGTATTCACCGTGAAAGTAGACGAGGCCATTGGGATCGTTGGTCCAATGTTCGCGCGGAGAGAAGTGCACCTGTGGACGATAGCGCTCCTGATAGCGCGTCTGAGCGGCGGGGAACGCCAAGACCAGGATAAATGAGCACGTGAAGAAGCTTTTGTTGAGCCGCTGAGCCAACATTTCGAATTTTCGATGATGCAACTGCAGCAGTCAGTAATCAGCGCTCAGGTTTCGATCATTCAAAAAACGACTGAAACTATCGACTGCCAGCTCGCAGGTGCGAGCCAAAGCTACCACACGATGGAAACGCGTCTTCATTCTTTTCCGATCCGGTCGATCTCTTTTTTCAGCGCTAACCTATCGAGGCTGGCGAGCGGCAGGCAAAGAAAGAGGCTGATGCGACGGTCGAGCATCGTGAAGGCATCGCGGAATGCTCGCGCGATTTGCTCCGGCGCTCCAGCAATCGAAGCTGGATCAGGAACGCCCCAGTGTGCTGTCATCGGTTGACCCGGCCAGATCGGGCACACCTCTTTGGCGGCGTTATCACAGACGGTGAAAACAAAATCGAGCTTCGGAGCTTCCGGGCCGCCAAACTCATCCCAGCTCTTGCTGCGTAAGCCATCGGAGGGCAGCTTTGCCAGCTGGATCTGCCGCAATGCCTCGGGGTGCACGCGCCCTGCGGGATGACTGCCGGCGCTGAAGGATCGGAATTGCGGCCCGCCTTTTCTGCGCAAAATGGCTTCCGCCATAATTGAGCGCGCGGAATTGCCCGTGCAGAGAAACAGTACGTTGTAAGGATTCTTCATAGTGCGCTCTTATTGGCAGCAATTGGGTCCACAGCCACAGTCAGGCTTCTGCGCGCGCACGAAAGCACTGATGAACTTTCCTTCAACCTGGGAAGCAATCGCATCGACGTCCACACCTTCGGTGTTGAGAAATGTGCGTGCATCCTCGATGTTGTAAACCCGAGTTGGTTCGATCTCGATTGAGTCGAACCCTGATTGTTTGAGCTTGGCAACGTAATCGTCGTCGCGCAACGCGCCGGCGATGCAGCCTACCCAGAGCAACATGCTTGTTCGCACTTCATCGGGAACGTCGCCGCGGACAACGACGTCCGAGACAGCCAGCCGTCCGCCGGGCTTCAATACGCGAAAGGCTTCGTGCAGGACTCGATCTTTGTCGGCGGAGAGATTGATGACGCAATTCGAGATGATGACGTCTACTGAACAGTTGGGCAGCGGAATATTCTCGATCTCCCCTTTCAGGAATTCGACATTAGTTACCTCTGCATTTTTTTGGTTCTCGCGAGCTAGAGCGAGCATATCGTCCGTCATGTCGAGCCCATAGGCTTTTCCGGTTGGGCCGACTCGTTTGGCAGATAGCAGCACATCGATGCCGCCGCCGGACCCCAGATCCAGCACGGTCTCGCCCGGTCTCAATTCGGCGAGTGCAGTCGGGTTTCCGCACCCCAGCGAGGCTTTCACGGCCGCATCGGGCAACAACAATTTTTGCGAAGCGTCGTACAGATCTCGGGTGATCGGATCGATTTGCGTTCCGCAACAAGAAGGCGCACAGCAGCCCCCCGGTTCTCCAGACGCCACACGGCGCGCCACTTCTCCATATTTCGTCCGAACTTCGTCCTTGATTGTTCCTGTACTCATGCTTCCCTCACATTCGGATGAGCGAATACGAATAAGCTAGTCTCCAGTCGATATATCTGTCAAGGCGTATATGTATAATGCTTGTCATGCGTGAGGAGACGATGCGAAGGGGGCCGCTAGACCAGTTATTCCGCGCTCTGGCGGACCCAACGAGGTTGAGGATTATTAACCTGATGGTGGAGCAGGAGGTGTGCGTCTGCTATTTCACTGAGGTAATTGCGGCACCACAGCCGAAGATTTCGCGGCATCTCGCTTACCTGCGACGTGCCGGGCTTGTGGGAGCGCGGCGGGAAGGGAAGTGGATGCACTATCGATTACTCATTCCACAGGAGGCGCACGCGGGTTCGATCCTGGAGAGCGCTCTCGAGGCGCTTCGGCAAGACAAGGACATGCAGCGGGATCGCGCGCGTCTGCAGCGCGCCTGCTGTGGTCCGAAGAGTCTTGTGCAAGTATTGGGAGCGCCACTGCCGGCTAGGATTGGCAGTCTCTCCGGTTGAGCTCGCGATGCTCGCAGCCCTTACTGGAGCAACCGAGATTCCCGGATGATTTGGCCAAAAAAGAAAGCCCCGCCGAGGCGGGGCTTTTTCACTTGGGAGGAGACTACTGGTTTACAGGAATCTTAATGATCTTCTTCTGGATGGCGTAGGTCACGAGTTGTGCCTTGTTGTGAATGTCGAGCTTGCGCATCAGGTTGAACTTGTGGGCTTCGACGGTCTTCACACTCAAGCCGAGGATGACAGCGATTTCTTTAACGGAATTGCCCTCAGCCAGGAACTTGAGGATTTCGCGCTCCCGCGGAGTGAGCGTCGAGATGCGCGGCCGCATGCGGGTGTCGCGCACGCGCGACCGGAAATCTTCAACTAGCTTCCCGAGCACTTGCGAGCTTAGGTACTTGCCGCCCTTATAGACGTCGCGGACAGCGGTAAGCAGTTGCGGAGCTGGAGTATCTTTCAGCACATATCCGGCAGCTCCTACCTCGAGGCACTGTACGAGGTAGTCTTCATCCTCATACATTGTTAAGAAAAGAATCTTGGTCTCGGGGCGATTCTTGCGAATCTGACGGGCGGCTTCGAACGAGGACAGGCCAGGCATGCCGATATCCATGAGCACGATATCCGGACGCAGTTCGCGGGATTTTTCGACCGATTCGCCTGCGTCGGCGGCTTCGCCCACTACTTCAAAGTCCGATTCGGTTTCCAGCAGCCGCCGTACTCCCTGGCGGAAGAGTGTGTGATCGTCGGTTAACAAACATCTGATTTTCGGCATTCGATTACCCGTTTAGTAGAACGTATTTACCCTCAAGCCGTCTGCGACATCGCCTCTTGATACTGCTTCGCTGGGACCATGATTTCCAGCCGCGTACCCTTTCCTTTTTCGGAATGGACACGCACCTCTCCATCCAGAGAAGCAACTCTCTCTTTGATTCCCGCCAAGCCAAACGAGTGGCTTCGCGGAGTATTAACCCTTGTCGGCATCCCTATGCCATCGTCCTCGATCGTCACATAGACGCTATTCTCGTGGCGGCTCATCTGCACCGAGGCCGACTTAGCTTGCGCATGCTTTGCGACATTGTGCAGGGATTCCTGGACGACTCGATAGATGGCTGCTTCGATATCGGGAGCCAGTCGACCGACATCCTCATTGATGGCAACACGGACCTTTACTCCCGTAGCCTTAGCTAGATCTTTTGCCTCTCTGCGAATGGCAGCCACGAGACCCAGCTCTTGCAACATGAGCGGCGACAAACGGGCAATGATGCGGCGTATGCCTTCAATGGTGCGATCTACCACCGACACGGTCTCGCGAATTTTGCCTTTTGCAGTGCGCCCGGTAAGTTGTGCCTCAAGCATCCCGAGATAGAGCCGGATCACCATTAGCGATTGGCCAGTTTCGTCATGCAGTTCGCGGCTAATTCGTTTGCGTTCATCCTCTTGGGCTGCCAGTAGGTGAGCAGAGAGTTCGGCGATGCGAGCCTCGCGCGCACGGAGTTCTTCGGTTAACTGGGCGCGTTCGATGGCCATGACAGTCCGATCGGCGATTGCTCGCATCAGATCGCGCTCGTTCGGCAACCATTCATACGGCCGGGCAAAGCCCAGCACCATCGCTCCGATAACATTCTTGCCGGACTTGAGCGGTACGCCCCATAGCGACTTCGCGCGTTCTCTGATGCCGTCATGGAGAATGCGAGGATCGTTGCCTACGTCAAGGATCATGTCCGGCTCGCCGGTCGCAACCAGGCTGCCGCAGAACCCCTGCCCGAGTTCGAATTCCGTGTCATCGGGGACGAGTCCCTCTACACCCAGGGAGCATTCCAATTTGAACCCGTCACCTTCGGCCTTGCGCAACAGAATGGCTGCCATGGAGGCGCCGAAATTTGCGCTGGTAATCTCCAGCACCTTTTCGAACATGGCGCTGATCTGCCCGGAAGCAAGTTCGGCATCCAGCACCCGCAGAAGTGTCGCGAACTCGCGCGTCTTGGCGTCGAAGTAAGCGCCGGAAACCGTTACGAAGGTCGCCGACTTCAGGACATCAAGGGTGGCAATGACTTCCTTTAGCCTGGCCCCAAACAGACCACTGAGGTAAGGTTCGCAAAGCTCTTGATAAATCTCGAGCGACCGAGCTACAGCACGAGTGTCCACCTGAAGCTTGGCCAGCCTCATGCCGAAGTAGTCAACGTTCTCGAAGAATCCTGGGAGATCGTTATGAGAGAAAAAGGAGTGGGAAGTATTGAGGCTCAGCCGTTCGAGAGCTCCGAGCTCGCGCCTTCCAAAGCCAAATTCGGCCGCAACCTGCTCGCGCCACTTTTCATTTACGTCGGTGTAATAAGGACTGAGAGTACTTAGGATTTCGACAAGCAGCTCGCGCGAACTATCCTTGAGTGAGAGGACAGACGACAAAATCGAACTCCCGGGGATGCCGGCAAGTGGTTTCAATCCAGTTAACTCCCACTCGCCAAGTTAACCTTAATTTTAACGGACTTTCTAAGGTTTTGTCATTAGAAGTAGCAAATCTTATTAACGCTTTGATTATACGTGGAATATCTGAGGCAGGTGTTTTCAGGGTGCTCAGCCAACACGATACGAGCGAAGACAGCTTTGACTTGCATTGAGAGCTGCTCGAATGCACAATGGCAACCGCTCGCGCACAAAACTTTACACGCTCCCTGCGCTTCTTTGTGCCTCGGTTTTCCGTCTTTTGAATACAGTCGAATCGGGTGCTCACAAAATGAAAACCTTAGCTAAGTTCTTTTTCCTCACCATCCTATCTGCCTTGTTTGTTTGTTCTTCCATTGCCCAAGAGGCGGCACAAGAAGGCGCGCCGCGGTCCCATCGTCAGAGTGGTCAGGGTGGTGGCGGAGACCTCCGCAGGGGGGCGTTCGGAGAAGTGACCGAGATAACCGGTTCTATTTTGAAGATTAAGCTGCCAAACGGAGCGATCGGCACGGTAAATACCGCAGCTAGCACTCGGTTCCGGAAAGACGAGCAAGATGCCAAGTTGTCCGATTTCAAGGTAGGCGATCACATCTTTGTTCGCGGCGAATCGACGGGCGAGAACACGTGGACAGCCACTGCAGTCGGTTCCGCACCATCGCAAGCCCAGATTCAAGAGCGCATGAAAGAGGCGATGGGGAAGACCATGGTGGTCGGGGAAGTGAAGGCGATCGACGCTCCCAAACTCACCATCAATCGCACGGACGGCGTGGTACAGACGATCGAAGCCGATGAGAACACGTCGTTTAGACGTGGACGTAACGAGAGCATTACCCTGCCTGACATCAAAGCCGGAGACACCGTCCTTGCCCGGGGCGAACTCAAGAATGGCGTTTTCGTTCCAGCGAGTATCAGTGTCCTCGATCCCGAGATGGTTCGCCGCATGAAAGAGCGCGGTGGGATGATCGGCTTTGGCGGAGGGTTCGGTCGGGGATCAGGCCAAGGCGGAACGCCAGAGCACTCGGACTCAGGCCAGCAGCAAGCTCCTGCGCAGGTTCCCAAGTAAATAGTCGATGAAAATACGTGGCTCCTACTTTGCACCGCTAAGAAACGCGGTCTGCTTGATCGCTGCGCTTGGCGCGACGGCTGTTTGCTTGTCTCAGACTCAAGCAGCGCCAGGGGAGACACCTGCTAAGGTTGGCGTTCCCAGCGCAGCCTCGCCAGATCAGACGCCTCCGCAATTCGTCGTACGCGGCACGGTCAAATCGGGGAAAACCCCCCTTCCAGGCGCCGCAGTAACCGCCGCCAACACGTTGACGGGGAAGAAGGTTTCCGGGGCAACTGCAATCGATGGCTCCTTCACTCTCAACTTGCCCTCGCGCGGCCGATATGTGATCAAGGTTGAGCAGGCCGCTTTTGCTCCGACCACGAAGGAAGTAGTAATTACGCCAGAAACACCGCAGTCGACCGTGGATGCGGAGCTCATGCTGGCTTCACGGGCGCAAGTCCTCGCCGCGCAGCAGCAGCAACAGGCTGCCGGCGCTGTTCAACAACAAATCGCAACTGCGTTGGCGAACCGCGGCATGCAGAGCCTGGCGGTTACTGAATCGGACACGAGCGCGATTCCCGGATCGGGCGGCAACAACGACAATTCTATTCAGAGCGCTCGCGCCCTGCCGCTGAATGGCGCGGGCACCGACGCTCCTACTGAGTCGGTTTCGATTACCGGAGCGATGGGGCAGGCGCAAAACTTTGGTATGAATCCAGACGAGATTCAGGATCGAATTCAAGAGTTCCGCGATCGTGTGCAACGCGAAGGCGGTCCAGGTGGCGGGGGAGGCCCAGTCATTCTCGGTGGTGGAGGGCCAGGCGGAGGCGGCGGCTTTGGTGGTGGACCAGGAGTCTTCACCCTCGGTGGACGAATGGGCAGATTCAACATCAACCAGCCGCACGGGTCGATTTTCTACAGCACTGACAATTCCATTTTCGATGCGGCTCCCTACGCATTGAACAGTCGCACGAACCCGCTTGGCGGGCCGCAGCAAAAACCCGAGTACGATCAGAATCGCTATGGCGTTACGCTCGGCTCGCCACTCCACATTCCGCACATTGTCAAGGACGACAAGACGTTTGTTTTTCTCAACTGGACCGGCGGAAGGAACGAAAATCCTTATGATCAGTTCTCGACCGTTCCCACGCTGTCAGAACGTCAGGGCAACTTCTCGTCGATTGCCACTCAGCTCGTAGATCCAAAAACGCATCAGCCGATTCCTGGCAATGTGATCGCGAATATCGATCCGGCTGCGCAAGCGTTGCTGCCGTTCATTCCGCTGCCCAATCTACCGGGAACGACGAGAAACTTTCACTTTGTTACCGCGCTCACTCAAAACAGCGATCAAATCGCGGTTCGTATGATCCACAACTTCGGTGAAGGCGCTACTTTCATGCCGTTCGGCGGAGCAGGCGGCGGAGGGGGAGGACGCGGCGGACGTAGACGTGCCCGCAACAACATCAATTTCAATTTCAACTACAGCGACTCGCACAATCAGGTGTCGAACCCATTTCCCACGCTGCTCGGTACGACAGAGACTTCAGGGATCAACACCGGCGCGGGCTGGGTCGTCAGCAGAAATCGGCTCACTAACAATCTGCATTTCAATTACAACCGCAGCCATACGCAATTAAGCAATTTGTATCAAGACAAGGTGAATGTAGCTGGCCTTGCCGGCATTACTGGGACGTCGCAGGATCCGTTCGACTTCGGGGTGCCCGTGCTTTCTTTTACGAACTTTCAAAGTGCGCGCGACACGGGTGCAACGTTGAGCAACAACCAGACCTTCTCCTGGTCTGACAGCGTGATCTGGCGCCATGGCAATCACAACGTCCGCGTTGGCGGAGATTTCCGGCGGATCTACAACGACATTCGTACCGTGCAGAACGGTCGCGGGACTTTTACGTTTACAGGTACCGGTGAATTTACCAGCAGCTTTGATTTTGCCGACTTCCTGCTCGACGTGCCTCAACTCACGTCGATCCAAGGTGGAACTACTACCTACAAATTTCGCCAGAATTCATGGGACCTGTTTGTCCAGGACGACTGGAGAGCTACCAGCAGTCTGAGTTTCGATTTTGGACTGCGCTACGAGTACGTCTCTCCATTCAGTGAGGCCAATAACCAACTCGTGAACCTGGATATCAATTCCACCATCACTGCCGTGAATCCAGTTTTCCCCGGAACATCAGGACCATTCACTGGGGGATTTCCCATAACGGTAGTCGAGCCGGATCGCAACAATTTCGCTCCACGAGTCGGTTTCGCCTGGAAGGCGTCAAAGATGATGGTCGTGCGCGGCGGCTATGGGGTCAACTACAACACTGGTCAATACAGTAGCATCGTGCAGAGTCTCGCGTTTCAGCCTCCATTCGCCCTAACTTCAACTAACGTGGCTTCGCCCTCTTTGCCACTCACGCTGGAAAATGGATTTCCGCCTCCGACTGCGACGGTGACTAACAACTTCGCGGTCGACAAGAATTACAAGCTCGGGTACGTGCAGATTTGGAACCTCGATATCCAGAAGGAACTCACGCCGTCGTTGCTAATCAACATTGGATACAACGGTTCCAAAGGCACCGATCTCGACATTCAACGAGCGCCAAATCGTTTGCCAAGCGGCGGGCTCCGAATTTCCGATGTGCAACCTTTTATTCTCGAGACCTCACAAGGAGATTCGATCCTGCATGCAGCCAGTGTTCGTGTACGCAAACGCCTGCGTCATGGCATCTCCACACAAGGCACGTATATCTTCTCAAAGTCCATCGACAACGCCTCCAGCATAGGCGGGGGCGCAGTGGTCGTCGCGCAGAACGATCAGGATCTTGCCGCTGAGCGCGGCCTTTCAAGCTTCGACCAGCGCCACCGCTTTACTGGAAACTTTGTTTACGAGCTTCCATTCGGTACCGGGAAGAAATGGCTAAACAATCAGGGAGCAATGAAGGAATTCTTTGGCGATTGGTCGTGGAGCGGTGATTTTACGATCGCGTCGGGGTTGCCGTTTACACCACGCTTTCTCGGGGCTCCCTCGGACATCAACCAAGGTCTAAACGGTACGCTGCGCGCAGATCTAGTCCGAGATTCGACGGTAGGGACCTGTCCCAATGGATTCTCTGTGGGAACGATTAATTGCTGGTTCAATACGGCAGCGTTTGTGCAGCCTCCGTCGGGCCAGTTCGGGAACGCGCAGCGAAACAGTATTCGCGGACCTGGACAGCTTATTTTCGATATGTCCGTAAGCAAGACGTTGCTGGCTAAGGACACGCGCGCGCTTGAACTGCGTCTCGCGGCTAACAATGTCTTTAACCGTCCGCAGTTCACCACCATCGATACGGTTCTAAATTCGCCGACGTACGGCCAAGTCATCAGCGTTGGATCAATGCGGCGTGTGACGCTCAGCGCGAGGTTCAGGTTCTGATGCGACGGTCGTTTCCATCTCGGATCATTGCGTTGACCTTGAGTCTATTCATCGCTACGCCTTCTCTCATGCCGCAGGATGCTCAACCTCAAGCGCCGTCCCCAGGTGATTATCGAATTCGCGTCACCAGCGACCTTGTGCTCACGAATGTCGTGGTTCGAGATAAGCAGGGAAATCTCGTCCGAGGCCTTACGCAGGACGCCTTCAGCGTTTTGGAGGACGGCAAGCAGCAGCGTATTTCGAGCTTTGATTTTGAAAACGTCGATGCGCTGGCGCTGGCGGGCTCAGCAGGTCCGACGGTAAGTGGTATAGCTGCGCCGATGAAGATCATTGGTAGCAATGCGTCGGTGAACAAGGAGGAGCTCAAGAATCATCGTCTGGTTGTTCTCTTCTTCGACTTCAGCGCAATGGAACCGGACGACATTGATCGTGCAGTCTCCGCTGCCCAGAAATATGTCGACAAACAGATGGCTCCAGCGGATCTGGTTGCTGCCATCTCTCTCGCATCCTCCATGCGAGTCGATCAGGACTTTACAAACGACAAGACCAGGTTGAAGGCTGTTCTGAGCGGCTATACCTCCGGTGAAGGTCAGGGGTTCCAGGCCGGCGATACCGGCACTGCAGAAGGCACGCCTGATTCTGGCGGTTCCTTCGTTGCCGACGATTCCGAGTACAACCAGTTCAATACCGATCGCAAGCTGCAGGCGATTCAATCTGTCGCCAAGGCACTCTCGAAGATCGACCAGAAGAAGTCGATCATTTACTTCAGCAATGGTGTGAGCCGCTCGGGAATTGAGAATCAAGTTCAATTACGAGCTGCCACGAACGCTGCGGTCCAGGCGAACGTCGCGTTGTACACGCTGGACGTGCGGGGTCTACAGGCATTTGCCGCTGGCGGGGAGGCCCAAAGTGCCAGTCTGCGCGGACGCTCTGCGTACTCAGGTCAGTCGGTCCTCGACCAATTCAGCAGCAATGCCGATAGTCAGGAGACGCTCACAACCTTAGCCGGCGACACCGGCGGCAAAGCGTTCCTGGATTCGAACGATCTGAGCGGAGTATTCACTGCCGTGCAGCGGGATACTTCTGCCTACTACGTCATCGGCTACCGCAGTACGAATCCTGAGATGAACGGGAAATTCCGCCACGTAAAGGTGGTGCTGAATCGTTCCGATCTGAAACTCGAGTACCGCAAGGGCTATTTTGGTCCCAAGGACTACGCGCACTTCGACAAAGAAGACCGCGAACAGCAGATGCTGGACGAAATTGCCTCGGAGCTTCCCGAGGTTGATGTATCCGTCTACATGGCAGCGGCTTATTTCCGCATCGATGAAGCGCATTACTACATTCCGGTCTCGATTGTGATTCCCGGTTCGCAAATCCCGTTTGTTACCGAGAAGGACAAGGACCGCGCGACGATTGACATCATTGGCGTAGTGCAGGATGAGCTCAAACATCCGATTGGCAATGCGCGGGAAACGGTGAAGCTGGCAGTTGACGAGTCGCGTCAGGTGCGCCACAAGAACGTTCAATACAACACAGGCTTCGTCCTGCCTCCGGGAAAGTTCCACATCAAGTTCGTCGTCCGTGAGAATCAGACGGGCAAGCTGGGATCATTCGAGACGGATGTCACCGTTCCTGACCTGCGTAAGGCGCCACTCAAGATGAGTTCGATTGTCCTGGCGAATCAGCGAACTCCTGCGGCGCCAAAGAAAAACAATCCGAATCCGCTGATCCGCGATGGGCAGGAGCTGGTGCCGAACATCACACACGTCTTCACTCCTGATCAGCATTTGTATATGCAATATGAGGTGTACGATCCGGCGAAGGAGAAACGCGAACAGGTTGTGAACGCTCAGGGACAACAGGAAAAGCCATCGAAGAATGCGGTACACGTACTCACCAATGTAGAGTTTCTTCAGGGCGACGCTATGGCGTACTCAACGCCGCTGGTGGAGGCTCGCGAGATCAACGCGCCGGAACGGAAGGCTGCGGTGTTCCAGTTGGATGTGCCGTTGTCACAGCTCCGTCCCGGACTTTATACCTGTCAAGTGAACGTAATAGACGACGCTGGTGGAAGCTTTTCGTTTCCGCGGCTCTCGATTTTAGTAAAGCAACCCGCGAATGTGACGGCTGCGAATGTGGGTCAATGATGAACCGCGATCACTTGCGTGCCACATGAGAATGTTAAGCGACGTCGCCGCTCTCTGCCTTCTCGACTTCTTCACGCGCTGATTTCTTTACTTCGAATCGGCATTCCCGAGGATCCTTGTCAGTGCGCAGTCCCTCGTAGACTGGAGCGCGCATCTTGATGCCCCCTTCGCCGGTTTCGTGCGTCCACTCTGTGAACTTGATTTCAGCTACAAGCTTTGGCTTCACAAAGTGGACGCTCCGTGGGCTGTCGATCTTGCCGAAAAAGGGATTCTCCTTTGTTTCAAGCTTGCGCAGCTTCTCCCACATTTGGGCATGGGACGCCTGGGTAAACCCGCTGCCTGCCTGACCGACAGGAATCAAAAGTTCCTTCTCATCATAGAGGCCAAGCACGACGGATCCAAAATTCTCGCGGCTGCCGCGCGGATCGGTGTAGCCGCCTATAACGCACTCTTGCCTCTGCGTGATCTTGATTTTGAGCCATTCGCTGCTCCGCTTCTGGATGTAGCAGCCTCTCCGCCGTTTTGCGACGATGCCCTCAAGGCCTTGTTGCCGCGCTGCCTCGAGCAGCGCTTTGCCGTTGCCTGCGAAATGTTCTGAAACCTTGACCCTTTCATTAGGCTGAACCACTCGCGCGAGCAATTGTTTGCGATCCTCAAGATCGACTTTCATCAGCGAGTATCCGTCAAGGTAAAGGAGATCGAACGCGTAGTAGCGAATGAAGATGCTGTGATCTGGCGAGCCGCGTTTCCCATCGCCGGAGAGGCCGCTGCGTTGCTGCATCAAGCTGAACGAAGCGCGTCCGCTCTCGTCAGCCGCAACAATTTCGCCGTCAATAATGCAGTTGCTGCACTGGAGTTGATCGGCGATCGATTGCAACTCGGAAAAGTCTTTGGTCTGATCATTCTGATTGCGTGAGACCATCCGGACTGATCGTTTGCCGTCTTCCCCGAAGAAGACGACGGAGCGATAGCCATCCCACTTGATCTCGAAGAGCCAGTCAGCGTCGTCGAAAGGTTCGTCCACCAGCGTTGCCAACATGGGATGAATTTGGCGCGGCATTGGCTGTTTTACCGCACCCTTCACCTCATCGAGAGCTAAGTCTTTTTTTTTAGAACCCGTGCCGTTCGCCGCGTTCTTCGGGGTTTTTGCGCTCTTCGTCTCTTTCGCTGAAGTGGATTTAGTGCTGGAGGAGGTGGCTCGCGCGAGGCTACTCGAGGATTTTGCGGTGGAGGATTTCTCCGTTGATGGTTCAGGCGAGGTTTGCCGGTCGTGCTTGGCAATCGAGTCAGCCAACCAGGCATTTTTCGCGCTGGAGCCTCCTAGCGAGGCGGGACGGCTGTGCCATTCTGCTGAGCCGGCGTCGCCTGCGATCTCCGGCATCGAGCGCTGGGTTAGTACGGAGTAATCAAACTTGTCGATGTCATAGCCCGGTTTCGCCTGGTCATCTTTCTTCTTGATCAGTAACCACTCGTTGCCTTTTGAGCCGGGGCGCCGTGAGCGCATCTTTGCGAGTACAAAGTCGCCCTTGAGTTTTTCTCCATGCAGACGAAACTTCAAGTCGCCCTTGGCGAGCATCGTTAATGCTTCTTTTTCACGGTCAGCGCGATTCTTGGTGTGATCGGTGTAGTCCTCTTTCAGCGGCTCCCATGTCCCCGTATCCCAAACCATGACGCTTCCGGCGCCGTAGTTATTGGGAGGAATAATCCCCTCGAAGTGGAAATATGAAACCGGATGATCCTCCACTTGCATGGCCAGTCGCTTATCCGCAGGATCGAGTGAAGGGCCTTTTGGGACAGCCCAGGACTTGAGCACGCCTTCCATTTCGAGACGGAAGTCATAGTGCAGACGGGACGCTCGGTGCTTTTGAACTACAAATCGAAATCCTTTTTTGGGATCGAGCTTTGGTGGCGGCTCTGGAGTGTGT
>DATMPC010000100.1 GCA_035567895.1 Terriglobales bacterium
TGTCCTTTCATTGGCCTCTGCCTGTGCAAGCAAGATCTAATCAGCGCGAAGCTGGTGCAGGGCCGAGGAGCCGAGCTTGATTGGATTGACCAGCTTGATTGTTAAGGATGCTCCCGTGCTGCCGAAACTCGATCGCAAGCGCGGCCTGTTCGTGATCTCGAAAATCGACGAGATCATTGCCTGGGAAAAGTCTGTGGACCATCAGCGCGAAGCCAAATTCGTTGATCTTGGTCGATATTTGTGCGAAGTCAGAGCCGGACAATTTTGGCGTCTTGAAAAGCTGCATTCCTTCGATGACTTTCTTTCTCGTCGCTTCCCCGATTCGAGGCGAAAGGCCTACTACCTCATGTCCATTCATGAGCACCTGCCGAAGCAGATCAAAAAAGATCTCAACAAGATTGGATGGAGTAAGGCTGCCGAACTGGTGAAAGTAGCTCGCTCGGACAGGCAGAAATTCGATTGTGCAACCTGGTTGCACAACGCACAAACCATGCCCAAAGAGAAGTTCCGCCATGAAGTCGAGAAGCACCTCACCGGCGAGGATGCCGAGCCCTCGGACATCGTTTACTTCAAGCTCTACAAGAGCCAGATTCCCGTAGTAGAAGAAGCCATCGAGACCGCCGCACTAATGCTTGGCTCGGACAAATCGAGAGGTTACTGCCTAGAGATGATCTGCGCCGACTTTCTGGCTGGGGCGCACGCTTCCGGTGGGGAGCCCGAAGTGTTGTTTGAGGCGGTACTTCGCTCCTATCACCTCATGGCCAATGACCAGAGAAGACGCTTCCTTACTGCGATCGAGGAGCAGGATGCCAAGGCACTCGCAAGTTGATCCGAAGTTATCCGAGCAGCTGAGGCTTCGAATCCTGAAACGGGATTCCTGGCGATGCCAATTCTGCGGCAGCATGCGCAGGTTGGAAGTGCATCACCAGCTATTTCGGAGCCACGGAGGCAGGGACTCCGAAGAGAATCTCATCACGCTTTGCCATCGCTGCCATTCAACCCTGCACGCTCTACCAAAGTCCGATTAACTAGGTCACGCGAACCCTCAAATACCCCTCCGCAGAGGCTCCAGCAAACCCCATATGTTCTAACGCGGATTTTCCCAGAACCGAATCTCACAAACGAGTGATTTCGAAAACGGGATCTGGGACGTAGGACACTTGACGGCAGAAAGAATCAGCGAGCGCAACACTAGGATTATCTATTCCACCAGCGGCGGCCCGCCGAGACTACGGGTGATCCCCTCGTTCGTTGGGACTTGCGAAGCACGAAGTGCGATGTGGCAGAGTAGACCGTTGAACAGACCATCATAGGGCAGAATCACTGCTTCTGGGTCTGCACGCGCTGATTCGTGCCGGTCTTGATCGTCATATCCTCCGAAATGACCCATGCTCTAGCTCTTGGTTGGAAATCACAAGCCGAACGTACAATGCACTTGGGAACCTGCTTGGCGGGGCTTCAGTAATCAACCTCCAGATCAATTTTGTTCAAAAATGGAACGCTACAATTAGTATTGATTTGTTGTGACTCTAAGACAACCTCAGCTCTTCGTCGTTGCCCTGTTTGCAGCCCTTACAGCATGCAGCGGAGGAACTGGTTCTTCCTCCTCTTCCTCAGGTGGAGGAACATCGCCCACGCTGGTGTCGATCTCGTTAAGCCCTAGTGCCCCGTCGCTCCAAACTGGCTCTACACAACAATTCACCGCGACGGGGGCATTCAGCGACAACACAACACAGAATTTGACGAGCACCGCAACCTGGTCGTCGTCTACCACGGCTGTTGCGACGATCACTTCCGGTGGGCTTGCTACGGCAGTGACAGCCGGAACAACTACGATCAAGGCAGTATCGGGCACAATCAGCGGCACGACCACTCTCACCGTTACGGCTACGGCCCCTCCGCCACCATCGGCGAACGATGTATTGACCTATCACAATGACAACGCCCGCACGGGACAAGACTTAAAAGAGACGCTTCTCACCCTGGCGAACGTAAACGCAACGAATTTCGGAAAGCTGTTCGTGATTTCGGTAGATGGCAAAGTCGACGCGCAGCCGCTCTACGTCTCCAACGTTTCGATCTCCGGCGGTACACACAACGTGTTGGTTGTAGCCACTGAGCATGACAGTGTGTACGCGTTCGATGCTGACACCGGTACAAAGCTCTGGCAAGTTTCCATGCTCAAAAGTGGCGAAACAACTTCGGAACCTCGTTTTGGATGCAGCCAAGTTTCTCCCGAAATCGGAGTCACCGCAACGCCTGTCATCGATCGAAATGCTGGTCTGAACGGCACAATTTACGTGGTGGCAATGAGTAAGGACACCTCGGGATCGTACTTTCAGCGCCTCCACGCCCTTAACCTTGCCACAGGAGCCGAGCAATTCTCTGGGCCGCTGGACGTTCATGCAACCTTTCCCGGAACGGGAGCAAACAGTAGCGGAGGCTCTGTGATCTTCGACCCTGGGGCATACAAGGAGCGTCCGGGACTGCTCCTGCTCAACGGGGTTGTGTACACAAGTTGGTCTTCGCATTGCGATTTCAATCCGTACACCGGTTGGGTCATTGCTTACGACCAGAGCACGCTAGCACAGGTGAGTGTGCTGAACATTGTTCCGAATGGCAGTGAGGCTTCATTCTGGAACAGCGGAGCAGGACTCGCTGCCGATTTGGCCGGCAACATCTATCAGCTGGCGGCTAACGGCACTTTCGACTCGATGCTGAATGCCAATGGATTCCCCGCTCAAGGAGATTTCGGAAACGCATTTCTCAAGATATCGACGCTGAATAACAAGTTAGCCGTAGCCGATTATTTCGCATTGTTCAACACGGCCAGCGAATCCAATTCTGACACCGATCTGGGATCAGGTGGCGCAATGGTGCTTCCCGACCTCACCGATGGGTCGGGCACGGTTAGGCACCTCGCGGTAGGCGCAGGCAAGGATGGCAACATCTACGTCGTTGATCGCGACAACATGGGCAAGTTCAATGCCAACACGAACAACATCTACCAGCAACTGACTGGAGCAATCGGTGCTGAATTTGGAGCTCCTGCATTCTTCAACAACACCGTCTTCTACGGAGGCGTTAGCGACAAACTGAAGGCATTCTCAGTTACGAACGCAAAGCTGAGCTCGAATCCCACGTCGCAGAGTGGCAACTCATTTCCCTATCCCGGAACAACTCCATCGATCTCCGCAAACGGGAACACCAACGGCATCGTGTGGGCCGCCGAGAATGGCAGTACAGCGGTTTTGCATGCCTACGATGCCAATAATCTCGCCAACGAACTCTACAACAGCAACCAAGCCGCAAACGGGCGCGACCACTTCGGTACAGGCAATAAATTCATAGTGCCCACAGTTGCGAACGGCAAAGTGTATGTGGGAACGACGAACGGAATCGGAGTATTTGGCCTGCTCCATTGATTCTCGACCAGCCCGTCCATGTGTGGGCGCTACCGATTGACGCGTGCCTTCCCGTTACTGCATTATGAAAGCGCTCCTAAGCGAGTAGGAGTCTCCTCCCGGATTAGTTACGTTGACGATCACCGGCCCAGTCGCCACGGCAGGTGGCACGACTACGGTCAGCGTCTGATCATCAATGAGGGTTGTCCCGGTCGAAGTGCCGTTCAGCGTGACGGTGCTGCCGGATTTGAATCCGGTGCCTCGGATCGTGAGAGCAGTGCCTGCCGCGGCGATTGCTGGAGACACGTGTCCGATTGAGAGCGGCGCAGCATCGAGCTGGACCCGAGTCAGCCCTTGCGCGGTGATGACGAAAATGTTTTGGCCGCTGCTGTCGATCGACATCAAACCAGAAGCCGTCGGTTGCAGCGCCTGCCCAACCGATACGCGCTCGCGGAGGTCACCCCGATTGACATCAAAGATATCGATCCAGGAGTTGAAGGGCACATAGAGGAGACTTCCCGGCTCTCCGAGTGCCTCGAAGAGCAGCGGAGATGCAGCAAATGGATTTTGAAGATACAACTGCGGCAACTGGTAATACCCAATTGCGTTCGTCGCCGCGTCCGTGACATATGGCCCGGACGCGAACGCATATCCGTCTCCCGAGGCAGCAACCGCCGTGTTGCCAGCAATGTTGTTTATGGTGAAGTTCGAAGTCGCCGTATCAAGCACACAAAAACCGCGATTGCTGCTAAACGCGACCTCGGCACCATCGTTGGTGGCGCGCATCGATCCGCCCAGACACTGCGCTGGAGCGCTGAGCTCCGCGGTTGTACCGGTGGTCAGATTGATGGAAAGTATTCCCGAGGCCGGGCTTCCGCTAGGACAACTAGCGGATGAAAAGTTCGCCATCGTAAGCGCCCGGCCGTCTGCGGTAATCGCTAACCCCGTTTGGCTCTGACTACAACTGAGCGAAAGAACTCGAGAAGACGAGGGAACATCGATGTCGTACACGGCCAGCGAATTGTCCGCTGCGTCGATAGCCAGCAGGCTGGCTCCATCTGGAGTGAGGGCGAGTGCGGAAAAGACTTTCTGATTTCCGTTTGCAGGCGGAGTTAAGGGCGAGGTAAAGCTGCCGTTGGCGATTGAAAACACGTCGATGTGATCCCCCGCGGACAGATACAGCTGATTACGGAAGCGGTCGTAAATTATGTCGCTGAATTTGTCGGCGCTAGGATACGTCGTGACTGCAACGTAGTGAAACCCTCCGTGGACGGTTGCAGTGCCATTGGGCGTAGAAAGCGTAACGTCAGCCGCACCTGCACTGCCGGCCGGAACGCTCGTCGTCAGAACATAGGTTGGAAACGGATACACATTTCCAAAGTGTCCGCCGCTTGAGAGGAATGAATTTACGCTCGTGACAGCAGCATTCTTTCCTCCGATTGCAACCTGCATTTGAGCAGGATCAGAAATTCCCGTACCCACAATTTGGAGAGTGGATCCGCCTGTTGTGCTTCCGGCATTTCCGCTCAAGAACTGAATCGATGGGCCAAAGCTGAACGCCTGCGGAGCAAAATCGATTGCACCACTGGGAAAGAACATCTTCAGATCGGCAGGCCCGGCCGACAGGTTCGTTGGAGTACCAAATTGAATCTGTCCAGCTAGGCCACTTGTCACGCTGCTGGCGGCTTCACCACCGAGGTAGACGTCCGGCAGCAATGGCACGAGACCGCTGACCGTTACTGTTGTTGTACTTCCGACTGGACCAACCTTCGGGCTCACCATACCCGAAAAACCAAACTGTGGCAGACCGACATTTACTGTTGCGTCATCCACAAACATTCCGTAGTCCGATCCCCCGAAGATTAGACCTGTTGGATCGGCTGCGAATGGAGTCGTCATTGCCAACGGACCACTCCCGAACGCGAAACTCAGCTGAACCACAGGTGCGGTGCTCAACAACGCGAGGGAGCTCACGCTTGTGCTGTATATTGCGTCGCCCTGGTTGGATTCAGCTGCCAAATAAGCAATGCTACCGTCCGGGCTGAAAAGCGATCCCTTTATCTGAATGACCTGCGACGCAGGCGCAACGCTGCCAAGCTTGTTAAGCGAGGCATCGTAAATGTTTGAACCCAAAATGAAACGAGTTCCGTTCTGGTTCGCCGCGGGAGGTCCAAAAATATTGTTCAGAGTAGCGCTGATGGCATTGGATTGGGCGTCGTAGAGGTAGGCGGTTGGCGCGGAGCTCTCCGTAACGATAAGCACCTTGGAGCCATCGCCGCTCCGCGCAATGGCCCCGCCGATCGTAAGTTGGGGAATCGTAGAAGTGATGCCTGCCGCCGGATCCCACAAAACAATGCCTGGTATCGATCCACTGTATTGCATGAGGATCTTGCCGTTACTGAGCTCATGGGGAGACGCAGCCCTGACCCCAGCAGGGACGTTGGGGACGTTGAAGATTGCGGTGCGCACCACTTCGCGGGTGGCGGTGTCTATCCAAAAGACCTGGTTCGTGTCGGTACCAGTGAGTATTTTGGAACCGTCGACGCTCATTTCTAGATTCTCTGGTGCCGGAATTGAAATCGTGTCGATGATTTTCTTCTGATCGGGTGAATAAACCTCAATACGGTTCCAGAGATTATCGCTAGCAAACACGAGCTTGTGCACTGGGTCGTATACGGCTGAAACTATATCGCCGTAGGTGGCTACAAAGTCGGAGCGGCTGGTTGGAAGTTGTCCGGATGGCGGCACGACATCGAGCAGGAAAGACACAGTCATAGCGGCCGCGTTCACGTTCGGCGTGGCCGTAATCTGCAGGCGCACATTACGCGTTAAGGGGGCGTCCGGAGCAGCGGTCAGCGTCAGCGTTGTGTTTTGTCCAGGTGTGATCATTGACGGCGAGAAGCTTGCGGTCACTCCTGTTGGCAAGCCGCTAATCGAAAACTGCACGCTGTAGTTCGTAATCTGTCCAGCAATGACGTTAGCAATGGTTCGTATAGGAATCTGAGTGCTCGAACCGAATCGAACGGCATATTGATTGTCAACACCAGTCACGGTGAATCCCGCGAAGGCCACTTTAAGGTCAACCGGCAACGTCGAAGTAAAGCCGCTTCCACTGCCCGTGAACAAGACGATGTAATCGGCCGGCTGAACAGAGGCTGTCGCGGTAAGTTGCACATATGTTCCATTTTGGTCGATTGGAAAAGTCAAGCTCGGAGTAATCGACACGCCGGCCGGTAAACCGCTCACAGAAACGTTTAATGAACACGCTCCTCCCGAAGCGGAAACGCAATACAGAATAAAGCTCGTCGTTCCGTTTGGAGTCAGGGCCAATATGAACGGAGGGCCACTTGGCGCTGCAGGCGGACCTTGGCTCACTACGAAATTTGCATTCGCAGATACAGTTTGATTCCCAATAGATGCCTGAAAGGTAATCGGGTACGTGCCGATCGCAGCCAAGGCTGTCGTACTCAAGACAACATTTTGAGTGCCCGCGAAGAGTTGCAACGGTACTGCTGGGAAAACATTCACACCGCTTGGTAAGCCCGTCACTGTTCCCGAAGCGGAAGAAGCTCCGGAGGGGAGAGTGACTGTCAGTTTGACAATCGCGTTGCCGCCTGCCGCAACCGAAACGTTCGAAGAGTCCAGAGTTATTCCCAGGGTGCTGCCGTTTCCCCCTCCTCCCGTGCCGCCGCCAGACCCCGGATTGCCTGGATTCGAAGAAGAACCACCACCTCCTCCGCAACTGGTACTCGCTAGAAGGATGGCCAGGATTAAGGAAACGCCAAAAGGGACCCGAATGGCTCTCATAGAGGCAAGTGCAAGAGTGTACACCGATTTCTACAAATGGGAATGGGTTCAGCTAAATCTCGTATGATCGGCTGTGACAATCCTGCTTCGAAGTTGCTCCTTCCCATCGGGCTATTAAATCGCAAGCTTAAGGTCGTACCACTTCCGTAATCGGTTCTTCGCGGGCAGATCGTGTGTCCTGAAGCTAGTTCGTTTGTTCCACCTTCACCATAAAAGCAACATTCTGGCCGTTCCACACATTCAGGTTGTCGCTGACCGTACGCATCGGCTGAACCAACTCGGGAATCAGTCCTTCTGGCGCTAGAGTAGATTTCGGATCAAGAAAGAATCCTAGTGGCTGCGTTGGATCCGCGATCACTAAGCCTTCAACGAAGACATATAGCTGAGTACCGGCGAGAACGCGCAAATTCTGAAATTCAGCCGCCGAGTTGAAGCCAACCCATAGTTGCGCGGGCGGTGAATTGTTAAACCCGTTCTGGTCCGTCAGTAGTGCGTTGCCAGCAGTTCCGTGCCAGGGCGGAATCTGCAATTTATTGTGGCGGAACAGGGAATTCAATAAGCGGAACAGAGAATTAGTTGGGGGTCCCGCCGCGAAAGGAGAGCCCGCCGCCGGCCTCAGTCTGCCGTGGCAGTCTTCTGTGTCCAATTGTCGTATAAGATACATATCATATGATATATACTTATAGAAGGAGGGCAAATTCGATGGCACGTTCCTCAAAGACTCGGGGCAAGAAGTCTGCGCACGGGGTGGGTGGCGGCGCAGAGGCGAAGATATTTATGACCGGACGCAGCCAGGCAGTGCGCCTTCCGAAGGAGTATCGGTTCAGCGGGGACAGCGTGTGGGTGAAGCGCCTGGGGAACGGGATCCTGCTCCTGCCCAAGACCGCCGACCGCTGGGCGGGACTGTTCGCCGCGCTCGACGAATTTCCCCGGGACTTTACCCTTGACCGCGATCAACGTCAGCAGCCGCGTGCTGGGCTCGAGAACTTGTTCGGTGCGGACGAGGAATGAACGGTCTGTATTTGCTGGATACGACCGTGTGGATCGATCTGCTGCGAACCAATTCCCCCGCCATACGGGGCGCCCTCGTGAGACACAGGAAAAGAACGATCGGTCTATCAGTGATAACGCTGTGCGAGTTGCAATACGGACTTGAGCGCCGGGCAGCTCGGCACCCGCACGTTCGCGAGCGAGAACAGGGTTTGCTTGCCACCATGATCGCGCCCTTCGAGGTGTTTTCTGTCGACGCACGTGTAGTGGAAACCTATGGAAAGGTGCGCGCAGGTTTGGAGGACTCCGGTGAGTCGATCGGCGCACTTGACACTTTTATCGCTGCACAGGCGCTCGATCTGGGCGCTACTCTGGTCACCAGCAACAGGAAAGAATTTCAACGCGTGTCTGGACTGGAGATAGAAGACTGGCGGTGACCTGGCGCTTCCCAGCTCGAAAAACTAAAAGGCCATGCGAGTTTTTTCGCCCTTACCTCAATCATAGGGCGAACGGAAACAGGGAATTGGCAGGCAGACGCTGGGTCTCGTAGGCGTTATGGTCGTGCTTCTCGTTGCTCATACGGTGTCGGAAGACAAAAACGAAGAATTGATCAGAATCATTTCGGCGCGAAAGGCCACTCCGCGAGAAAGGAGGATGTATGACCAAAATCAAGAAAAAGCAACTTAGGGAGATCCATGCGCTCGCGGCAATGAGCGATGCTGAGATTGACACTTCCGACATCCCGG
>DATMPC010000101.1 GCA_035567895.1 Terriglobales bacterium
GAGCTTAAAGACTACATCAACACGATGATCGATAACCTCCGGCTCACCACCGATCGCAACAACGAGCAAGATTGGCTCAAGACAAACCTGGCGCGGTTCACGGGCATGTTGCAAGGGCAGCGCGATTTGACGACTGTAGGACGTATGCTCCTTTCCGAGCTCGCGCCGCTCGTTACCGCCCAGCAGGGCGTGATCTATCAGATGGAGTCGGAAGAATCAGGAACGATGGTTCTCTTGTCCGCCTTCGCGGACAGCGACCCCGACGGGCATCCGCACCGGCTACGTCTGGGAACGGGACTCGTGGGGCAATGCGCCTCTGAAAAACAGCGCATGCTGATTACCGACGTACCGGCAGACGCGATTCCGATCCGCTCTGGATTGTTCCGGGCAGTGCCACGAAGCATCATCGTGCTTCCGATCTTGTTCGAGGACCGCGTGAAGGCTGTGATCGAACTTGCTTCGTTGCGCGTATTCACGGCTTCTCACCTCGCGTTCCTCGACCAGCTGACTTCCAGCATCGGTATCGTGCTCAACAGTATTGAGGCGACGATGCAAACGGAGGGGCTGCTGAAGCAATCCCAGCAGTTGGCGACCGAACTCCAAACGCAGCAGACCGAATTGCAGCAGACCAACGAACAGCTCGCACAAAAAGCGCAGCAGTTGGCCGAACAGAACGTAGAAGTGGAACGCAAAAATCAAGAAATCGAGCAGGCCCGTCGCGCGGTGGAAGAGAAAGCCAAGGAGCTGGCTCTCACCTCAAAGTACAAATCAGAGTTCCTCGCGAACATGTCGCACGAGTTGCGCACGCCTCTCAATAGCATCCTGGTTCTTGGCCAGCAGCTGGCTGACAATCCGGACAAAAATTTGACTACCAAGCAGGTGGAGTTCGCGCGCACGATTCACGGTGCGGGAACTGATCTTTTGAACTTGATTACCGACATTCTGGACCTTTCAAAGATCGAATCGGGCACCGTGTCGGTCCAGGCAGAAGAAGTTTTCTTTGCCAGCTTGCTCGACATGATCGCTCGTCCGTTCCGCCACGAAGCAGAAAATCGGCGGCTGAACTTCGAAGTGAAAATGGACCCGAATCTGATGCGCAGCCTCGTCACAGACTCGAAGCGTCTGCAGCAGGTTTTGAAGAATTTGCTGTCCAACGCATTCAAATTCACGGAGAAGGGCGGCGTACGGCTATCGGTGTTTGCGGCCGAAACCGGCTGGAGCGAGGGCCATCCAGTTCTCGGAAGGTCAGCTTCGGTGGTTGCGTTCGAAGTCACGGACACGGGTATCGGAATTCCACCCGAGAAACAGCGCATTATCTTTGAGGCGTTCCAGCAGGCGGACGCCGGAACGAGCCGCAAGTACGGCGGTACTGGCCTGGGTCTGGCGATCAGCCGCGAACTCGCGGGCTTGCTGGGTGGTGAAATTCAGTTGCGCAGTACGCCGAATGAGGGCAGCACGTTCACGCTTTATCTCCCTCAAACTTATGTCGGTCCTTCGACAGGTGCTGCGAGCGCGGACGCTAAGGCGTCCGTGATGACCACGACCCCCGGTCAGTTGGCTAGCGCTTCTGCTTCAAAGCGCGCCATCGAACAGATTACCGTGAAAGATGATCGTGAAAATCTGCAGCCGGACGATGCGACTCTCTTGATCGTCGAAGATGACCCCTATTTTGCGACCGTGTTATGTGACTTGGCCCGCGAAAAAGGATTTAAAGTGCTGGTGGCTACTCGTGGTGCGGAGGCGTTGGCTCTCGCCCAGGAATTTCATCCCACGGCCGTTTCTCTCGATGTCTTTTTGCCGGACATGCTGGGTTGGACGGTGCTTAACCACTTGAAACAGGATCCGCGGACGCGGCATATCCCGATTCAGATGTTGACGCTCGATGAAGATAGGCAGCACGGTCTGGCCCGCGGAGCGTTTTCCTATGTGACCAAACCAGCGACGCCCGAGCAGCTGGAGATGGCCTTATCTCGGATCAAGGAATACACGACACCTCGACGCAAGAGGCTTCTGGTTGTGGAGGATAATCCGGCCGAGCAACTCAGCATACGGGAACTGTTAGGGTACGAGGATATTGATGTGGAGCTGGCGGCGACAGGTTCTGAAGCGCTTGCAGCTCTCGATGACCAACCCTTTGATTGCGTGGTGCTCGATCTTCGCCTCCCGGATATGTCGGGATTCGAAATATTGGAGCGCTTCCGCGATACCCCGATGCTCAGTCACTTGCCGGTCGTGGTCTTCACCGGGAAAGATCTCTCGCCGGAAGAAGATGCGCGTCTCCATATGTTGGCACGCAGCGTGGTTGTGAAGGGCGTCGAATCACCGGAAAGACTCCTCGACGAAACGGCGCTGTTCTTGCATCGCGTGGTCACTGATCTACCCGCCGAAAAGCAGAAAATGCTCGATCTCTTACACCACTCCGACGAAGCGCTTGTCGGGAAAAAAGTGCTGGTGGTAGACGACGACGTGAGAAACATTTTTGCTCTTAGCAGCGTGCTCGAGCGCCGGGGAATGTCGGTTCTGACGGCGGGTACCGGCCGCGAGGCCATCGCCACGCTCGAGTCTACTTCTGATGTTGCGATCGTATTGATGGATATCATGATGCCGGACATGGACGGATACGAGACGATGCAGATTATTCGCCGCAATCCGTCATTTCGCCGATTGCCAATCGTAGCTTTGACCGCGAAAGCTATGAAAGGCGACCGCGAAAAGTGTCTTGAAGCCGGAGCGTCAGAGTATTTGGCAAAACCGGTGAATACCGAGCAACTGCTCTCGGCACTGCGAATGTGGTTCCATCGCTAGAATGGGAACCTGATCGCAAATTTCGTTTTGGATCCTGGCTTGTGTCAAATTTCGCACAAGCGGAGTGAGGAAAGGAATGGCTGAGCATCAGAAGGTCAATATTCTTATGGTGGACGATCAGCCGGGGAAGCTGGTCACGTACGAGGCCATACTGAACGAGTTGGATGAGAATTTGATCCAAGCGCGTTCTGGAAAAGAGGCTCTTGACCATCTGTTGAAAACGAACGTGGCTGTCGTCTTGATGGACGTCAGCATGCCCGAGCTCGATGGTTTCGAACTCGCCGATATGATTCGCCAACACCCTCGCTTTCAAAATACGGCCATTATTTTCATCTCCGCAGTGCACCTTACGGACATCGACCGCCTCAAGGCCTATCAGCGCGGCGCTGTGGATTACATCGCGGTTCCCATTGTTCCCGAATTGCTGCGGGCAAAAGTGCGTGTTTTTGCCGATCTCCATCGCAAGACCTATCAGCTCGAGATGCTCAACCGCGATCTGCGCACACTTTCTGCCCGCTTAATCACGACGCAGGACGAAGAAAGACGGCGCATCGCCCGCGATCTCCACGATAGCGTCGGGCCGCTACTGGCGGCACTTTCGATGAATAATGGTTTGGTTCACCAACAGGCAGAGAAACTAGGCCCTCAAGCCGTGGAGGCCCTGCGCCAGAATAGCGAACTGATCGAACAGCTCTCTAAGCAAACGCGTACGATCTCGCATCTGCTTCATCCTCCGCTTCTCGACGAGATCGGCCTTTTGCCCGCAATCAGAATGTTCGCGGAAGGCTTTGGCGAGCGTAGCAATGTGAAGGTCACAGTGGAACTTTCGCCTGAGATCGGAAGACTTCCGCCCACCATGGAGATTTCGATTTTCCGGATCGTGCAAGAGTGCCTTACTAACGTCTATCGCCACTCCGAGAGTAAGACCGCTCTGATTCGGATCAGCCCTACTCGCGACAAATCGCTCACTGTACAAGTGTCCGACGAGGGCAAAGGCATACCTCTCGACAGCAGGGTTTCAACCCTGGTAGGCAACAGCCACGGTGTGGGGTTAAGCGGGATGCGAGAACGTGTGAGAGAGTTGGGCGGCACACTCGATATACAATCGAATGGGAATGGCACCACTGTCACAGCCTCACTTCCTGTGGGTAATATGGCGGTGGTCGGCGCGTGATTTCGAGATCCACTAAAGTTACTTCAAGGATTCAGATGCGCACTCGGTTCCTAATTGTAGACGACAGCGACCTGGTGCGAAGATCTCTGCGCATGGTCTTGCAAGCCAACCCGGACTGGGAAATATGTGGCGAAGCCGCGGATGGCGTCTCGGCCGTTGAGATGTTTAAGGAACTGCGGCCCAACATCGTAATCCTTGATTTTCAGATGCCAGGAATCAACGGAATCGAGACGGCACGCCGCATGGCCGAAATAGCACCTGCCATTCCCGTTGTGCTTTTCACGCAGCACGCCAGCGCTGACTTGGAACGGCACGCCCTTGAGGTAGGCATTCGATCGGTTGTGTCCAAAACAAACGCCTTTCCAATGGTCGGAATGATTGAATCGCTCCTGGGATCCGGCGACGGCAACACCACTAGCGACCACTCAGACTCCAAAAACCCTGATTAGGCCCGTCTTGCACCAATCGCTTCGCTAGTAGATTCGCGTATCGGTGCAAATGCGAGTATAGACTTGCAAACTCGAAAGAGCGATTGAGCCCGCCGCACAAACGATAATTGCAGCCACGATTGGCAGAGCTGAATGAACCCCCAAAGCCCAATCAGTGGATCCCACCTAAACGGCAGCGCTTCGTCCGGTGAGGAAATGCGCGACGAACAAAACGACTGCGATCACGAGCAGCAGATGGATCGCTCCGAACGTCACGTGGAATGCGATAAATCCCAGCAACCACAA